>CAZTOM010000125.1:0-7288 GCA_964615555.1 uncultured Actinomycetaceae bacterium | reverse complement strand
CCGGGCGCGAGGGTGTCCAGGATGCGCGAGAGGTCCTCGAGCGAGGCGAAGTCCACCGTGATCCGGCCCCGGCGCGCGCCCATGGTCACCTTGACGCGGGTGTCGAAGCGGTCCGCGAGTCGCGTGGCGAGCTCGTCCAGTTCCCCCTGGTTCTGGCTGACCCGTGCCCGACGGCGCATCTCGGGTGCCGCTGGTGCGTCGCCCAGCGCCACGATCTCCTCGGTCGCCCGGACCGACAACCCTTCCGCAACGATTCGTTGCGCTAGTCGCTCCATGGCGGCTCCGTCCTCGAGCCCCAGCAGCGCACGCGCGTGACCTGCGGAAAGAACCCCTGCCGCCACTCGGCGCTGGACCAGCGAGGGCAGTTTGAGGAGGCGCAGCGTGTTGGAGATCTGGGGGCGGGATCGGGCGAGCCGGCGGGCGAGCTCCTCCTGGGTGATGCCGAAGTCGTCGAGGAGCTGCTGGTAGGCCGCCGCCTCCTCGAGCGGGTTGAGGTTGGCGCGGTGCAGGTTCTCCAGGAGCGCGTCCCGGAGCATCTGGGAGTCCTCGGTCTCCCGGATCACTGCGGGGATCGTCTCCAGTTCCGCCATCTGGGAGGCCCGGAGCCGGCGCTCTCCCATGATGAGCTCCCACGGCTTTGCCGCGCCGTCTGCGGCGGGCCGGACCACGATGGGTTGGAGCAGGCCCACCTCGGTGATCGAGGCGGCGAGTTCCTCGAGGTACTCCTCGTCGAACACTTCACGCGGCTGGCGCGGGTTCGGTGAGATATCCGCTACTGGCAGTTCTGCAACGCGCACGCCGGGAATCGGCTGGAGACCGTCAGCGGCCCCGCCCTCGGCATCAGGCTCAGCGGGAGCCGCGCTCCCTGCCTGCGCCTTTTGGGACCGGGCTGGCTTCTCGACCGCCTTCAGCGGGGGTACGGATGTCCGGGTACGCGTACCGGTGCTGGTCTTCCTGGCGGGTGCCCGCTTCGCCGCGCCGGCTGCCTGACTCCCGGTCTCAGGGGCCTCCGGCGCGGGTGCCGGTTCCGCCCGGGCCGGCTCCTCGGGAGGGGTACTACGCGCCGTGAAGAAGATGTCGCTCGGGCGCGCACCTTCCTCCATGGTGGGGATGAGCGCATCGATGCCGCGGCCCAGGCGGCGCTTCTTCTCAGCCAACGTATTCCTCCTGCATTGCGGCTCCGCGATCGGCAATCTCCCGCGCTGCCATGCGGTAGGCCGCGGCGCCGGGAGAGTTGGGATCGTAGGTGATGATGGTCTGACCGAAGCTGGGGGCCTCGGAGATTCGGACGGATCGGGGGATGGTGGTGGCCAGCGTCAGCTCGGGGAAGTAGTTGCGGACGTCCTCGGCCACCTGGTGGGAGAGGTTGGTACGCCGATCGAACATGGTCAGCAAGATGCAGGAGACCTGAAGCCGCGGATTCATGGCCGCACGAATTCGTTCCACGTTGCGCAAGAGCATCGAGAGGCCCTCGAGGGCGTAGTACTCGGTCTGAATGGGGATCAGGACTTCCTTGGCCGCCACGAATGCGTTCAACGTGAGGAGTCCCAGCGAGGGCGGGCAGTCGATGATCACGTAGTCGAAGTCGGTACCTGCCGGATGGTCCAGGAAGGCGTCGAGCGCGTCACGGAGTCGACGTTCGCGCCCTTCTTCGGCCACAAGTTCAATCTCCGCCCCGGAGAGGTCGATGGTGGCGGGCGCTCCGAAGAGGCCCGGAACGTCCTCGCACGGTCGAATGATCTCCGCCAGGCTGCGCTCGCCGATGATCACGTCATAGACGGACGGGGTGCCCGGGGGATGGTCGATCCCCAGCGCAGTGGAGGCGTTTCCCTGCGGGTCGTTGTCAATGAGCAGCACCTTCAGCCCGCCGTGGGCGAGTGCGGCCGCCAGATTGACCGCCGTGGTGGTCTTTCCAACGCCACCCTTCTGGTTGGAGACGGTGATAACGCGCTGGATTCCAGGCTTTGGGAAGCGCACGCCCCGTAAGGCCATGGTTCGCTCGAGGTGGGCTTCCACCTCGGACGCGAGTGGGGTCTCGTCCGTCACCGTGACTCCGCCTTTCGTTGGGTGACTCTCATCCTACGTTCGCTCACTGACGCGAACAGCCACCGACTCGATGTTTCACGTGAAACATCACCCGCCGGCCCCATGTTTCACGTGAAACGCGGAACGGTCCCGCCCGCAGTGGACGAAAGTGGCGAATCGAAACGCGGACCGCACTGCGCGGCGAGGGCGTGTTCGTCCGCCCGGTTCGGGCTGTGCTCCATCAACGTTTCACGTGAAACATGAACAACCGTGTGAGCGCGTCGCCACGCACCCGTCTATGCGTGGGAGGAGCCCTCAATGTTTCACGTGAAACGCTGGTCGGTGCACCCGTTGTCACGTCGTTTCACGTGAAACGCAGGAAAGTCCCGGCCCGTAGAGGACGAACGCGTCACACCCGTTTCACGTGAAACGGCTACCTCGCCCTGCGTAGCTCCACCACGCGCGTGACCTGGTCATCGAGCGGTGAGGGCAACTCGTGCAGCCGCGCTTCCGCGATCCGGTTCTTGCGGAAGAGCTTGCGAGCGCCATCGATCTCAGCGGCAGCCTTCTCGCCCTTGAGGGCCAGGACAGCGCCACCGGGCTTCACCAAGGGAACGGTCCAGGGGATCAACTTGTCCAGGCGCGCCACGGCGCGGGCGGTCACCACGTCGAAGAGCGCATCACCCACGGCATCCTCGGCTCGCGAGTTCAGCACCCGCGTGTTCGTGAGACCCAGTGCGCTCACCACCTCCACGAGCCACTGGGCGCGCCGCTCCATCGGCTCGATCAGGGTGACGTCCAGGTCCGGTCGGGTGGCGGCCACCACCACGCCGGGGAGGCCCGCACCCGAGCCCACGTCGGCCAGGGTCACGCCCGAAGGGATCAGTGGGTTCACCACAAGGCAGTTCACCAGGTGCCGGGACCACAGGCGGGGGAGCTCGCGGGGGCCGATCAGGCCGCGTAGTTCCCCCTCTGCCACCAGCATGTCTGCGTATGCGAGGAGCCGGGTCCGTCCCTCGTCAGATCCGGCCAGTTCCCACGCCTCGGCGGGAAACGCACTCGGATCCTCCAGGACGGCGCCCGGTTCCGCGTCACGCATTTACGCTACTGCTCGTCGTCGTTCTCGGGGTCCGTGTCCTCGTCGGACTCGTCGTCCTGCTCGGAGACCTCATCGTCCTCGTCAGAGTCGTCCTCGTCCGCGCCGTCGGACTCGTCGTCCTGGTCGTCCGCGTCGTCGTCGCCCCGGTCCTGCGCATCCTCGTCGGACGCGTCGTCGCCGCCAACCTCATCGGCGCCGAGTTCCTCGTCGGTGACCTCGTCCTCGTCCTCGTCCACCTCGTCGGTGACCACGTGGTCGTCGGCGGGCATGATTACCACGCGGCGGTTGGGCTCTGCGCCCTCGGACTCGGAGACGAGCCCGGCGGCCTTCACGGCATCGTGGACTACCTTGCGCTCGAAGGGGTTCATGGCCTTCATGCGGGCGGGCTCGCCGGTGCGCTCCACCTCGGCGATCACCTCGCGGGCCAGCTCGGCCAGCTCGGCGCGCACGCCGGCGCGGAAGCCGGCCACGTCCAGCATGAGGCGCGAGCGCTCCCCGGTCTTGGTCTGCACGGCCAGGCGGGTGAGCTCCTGGAGGGCGTCGAGCACGCGGCCGTTCTCGCCCACGAGCCGCTTCAGCCAACGGTCCCCGTACTCCTCGGAAACCACCTCCACGGCGGCGCGCCCGTTCTCCACGTCGATGTCGATATCGCCATCGAGGTCGCAGATGTCGAGCAGCTCCTCCAGGTAGTCGGCGGCGATGTCACCCTCTTCCTCGAGCCGGGTGAGGGTGGACTTGTCTTCACTCATGCTGGTCTCTCCTTTGGGTTCCAGGGGGCTCCCACCGCAGCAGCTCCGCGCAGGGATACCCTCTAGGGGTATTTGGGTTGGGGCCTGGAAACGTCTAGCTGTCCTTGTTGTATCGTCCCCTGGTCTCCTCGGTGCGCCGCTTCTCTGCGGCCTTCCGCTTGTCCCGCGCCGCCTTGCGCTCGGCGGCGCGCTGCTCGTAGCGGCGCTGGGCGCGCTCCGCGTCGGTGAGCCCGTCCTTGCCGCGGACCTCGCCGGTCTCGGTGAGCGTGGAGTCCTCCTCCACGATCTCCTCCACCTCGTCCTCATCCTCCCCATCCGCGGAGGCCAGCTCCGCCATGGGGTTCACGCCCTTCTTCTTGGCGCGCGACTTGCTCATCGGCTGCACGCGCTGGCCCTGGGGCTGGACCTCCTCGGTCGCTGCCACGTCCTCCTCCTCCGGAGGCAGGCCCTTCTTGATGCGGCGCTGGCGGTCGCGCTCCTGCTTGGCCTTGTAGGCCTCGGAGCCCGGGGCGGGCTGGCGGCGGATCGTGTACATCTGCTGGCCGATCGCCCAGAAGTTGGAGACGGTCCAGTAGACCAGCAGGCCCATCTGGAACATCGTGCCGGTGAACACGAAGATCAGCGGCATGAAGTACATCATCATCTTCTGCTGCCGGAACATCGGGTTGTCCATGGAGGACGCCGGCATGTTCTTCATGGTCAGCTGACGCATGGAGAGGAACTGCGAACCGGCCATCACGATGATCAGCACCACCGCCACGATCCGGATGGTGAGCTCATCACTCGGGAACTCGCTCGCGGTGTTGAAAGCGGAGGCCAGCGGCGCCCCGAACACCTTGGACCGGTTGGCCGCGTCCGCGAGCTCCGCGTTCAGCGGGCCGAGCGTGGCCTGGACCTCGCCGCCCTTCATGTAGGTGCCCTCGGCGAGCGGGCGCAGGGCGCGCAGCACGTTGAACAGGCCGATGAAGATCGGCATCTGCGCCAGCAGTGGCAGGCAGGAGGCCATCGGGTTGGCGTTGTGCTTCTTGTACAACGCCATCATTTCCTGCTGCTGCGCCTGGCGGCTCACAGGATCGTTCTTGCCCTTGTACTTCTTCTGCAGGGCCTGCAGGTCCGGTTGCATGAGCTGCATGCCACGTGAGGCTTTGATCTGCCGGAAGAACAGCGGCATGATCAGGATTCGGATCACGATCGTGAGGCCCACGATCGCGAGCGGCCACGCGGGCCCCGGACCATCGCCGAAGATCGGTACCAACAGGTTGTGGATCGTCACCAGGATCCACGCGATCGGTACCTCGATGAGGCTCATCAGGAAATCCATCTATCTCTGCTCTCCCGTAGAGGTGGGCGGGGGTCCGCCCGAGGTGGGCGGGTGGCTGTGGGGGCGGCCTGACGGCACGTGACCCTGCTGCGAGGGTGGGGGAGTGGGGCCGGCGGACGCGTCGTCGTCGTCAATGGGGTCCGGCGGGATGGGGACCTCGAGGGTGGAGCCGGGCGGGAAGTCCACGCCGCCGCGCGACCACGGGTTGCAGCGCAGGATGCGCCACGCGCCGAGCCCCACACCCTTGAAGAAGCCCTGCACCTTGATCGCCTCGATCGCGTAGGCCGAGCAGGTGGGGTAGTACTTGCACGAGGCGGGCGTCCACGGGGAGATCGCAAGCTGGTAGAAGCGCACGAGCTTGATGCCGATCCACTGCAGCGGGTTGGTCATGCCCCCTCCCCCCGACGGCGGGCCCCACCGCTCGTCATCGCCGCACCTTCCGTAGGGCGGCGGCGAGGGCAGAGTCCAGGTCCGCTCCGAGCGCCTCGGACGGCTGGCCGGCAGCCGCGGGAAGGGCGCGCACCACGAGTCGGGCACCTGCCGGCACGTTGTTCACCCTCTCCCGCATCAGGTGGCGCAGCTGGCGCTGCACCCGGTGGCGGCCCGGCGAATTGCCCACCGCCTTGGAAACCACGAACCCCACCAAGGGATGTCCCTCAGTGAGGCCCACGTTGAGGTGCACCACAACGGTGCCTCCTCCACCGCGCACTCCGCCGCGCACGGTCTCGGTGAAGTCCACCGAACGGCGCATGCGGTTGCGCGCGGACAGCATCAGGCGGACAGCGTCTTGCGACCCTTGTTCCGGCGGGCGTTGACGATCGCGCGGCCTGCGCGGGTGCGCATGCGCAGACGGAAGCCGTGAACCCGCGCGCGGCGCCGGTTGTTCGGCTGGAAGGTCCGCTTGCTCATAACTCGTATCTCCAAACGTTCTCGTAAAGAAGGGCCGCTACGCCAGGTTCGGGGCCCCACGCACGCGCGATGGGACCGTTGTCGCGGCCTCACAACGGTACGAGACGCGCTCGCCCCCGGTCAACCGGCGCCCGGCGTAAGGTCCGTCACGGTGAGATGGATCACGCGGGCGTCTCTTCCGCGCAATTCCGCCGACGGCGGCCCCCGGGTACCGTTGGTGGGCGCACCTTCCGGCGGCCCTCCCTTCAGCCCCTTCAGGGTAACGCGCGAGGTCAGCGCGCCCGGTGTGGAGGTTCTGTGAGGTGTGACTCATTCCGCCCCGGGCCCGCCGTGGCGCGTTGACAATGGATGTTCGGCCCACCTCCCCGCCCCGAGCCTGGGGCTATCATGGTGGGCACGCTTTCCCCACACCCTGTGGATAAAGCTGTGCATTATTACGTTTTCTTGGGAGGATCTGACGCGTGACAGAGACCGATTTGGCTGAACTTTGGGCCCAGGTCCTCGCTTCGCTGTCAACCCGTGACGATCTGTCCCAGATGGACCTCGCGTTCGTGAAGCTGGCGAAGCCCCTGGGGATCATCGACGGCACCCTCCTGATCGCCGTCCCCTCCTCCATGGTGAAGGACCGGATGGAGACCCGGATGCGCACCGCGTTCCTCGAGACCCTCGTGGAGGCTCCCGGCGAGGAGGTCCAGCGCTTCGCGGTCACGGTGGACTCCTCCCTGGAGGACTCCGTCTCGGACACAACGATCGGTGAGGGCGAGACGGGGGGAGGCTCCGCCGTCGACGGGCAGAAGGACGCAACGGTGACCCCGCTGCCGGCCGGGCGGAGCGCCGCGCCGGTGCGGCCCGTGCGCCCCACGCCCCTGGAGGTGGATCCGGCGCGGCTGAACCCCAAGTACACGTTCGAGACGTTCGTGATCGGGCCCTCGAACCGGTTCGCCAACGCGGCGGCCCGCGCGGTGGCCGAGGCGCCGGCCAAGGCCTACAACCCGCTGTTCATCTACGGCGGCTCGGGGCTGGGCAAGACCCACCTGCTGCACGCGATCGGCCACTACGCCCGCAACCTGATGCCGGACATGCGGGTGCGCTACGTGAACTCGGAGGAGTTCACCAACGACTTCATCAACTCCATCCGCGATGACAAGGCGGAGAAGTTCCAGCGCCGCTACCGCAACGTGGACG
>CAZTOM010000124.1:0-7369 GCA_964615555.1 uncultured Actinomycetaceae bacterium | reverse complement strand
CGGGCATGTGCCGGTAGACGTAGGCGTGCGCGGCGGTGTCCGAGGAGGGGGTGAGGTTGGCGGGGGTGCCGTCCTGGATCTTCTCCCCGTCCAGAGTGCACACCACCATGAGGTCGGCCGAGAGCTCGTGGTACCGCACGCCCGAGGGCTTGATCACCATGAGGTCCGCGCCGGGGACACGCTCGGAGACGTTCCCCGCGGTCCAGACCACGTCGTCGTAGCGGGTGAGCTCCGCGTGGAGGGCTGAGACGCGCTCGCGCGTGGCAGCCACCGCCGTCTGCACATCAGTAGGCAGTTCGGAGAGCACGATGTTTGCTGCGTTCACGGTCTTCCTCGACTCGGGCGGTGGGCCGCTGCTGACTCATGTTAGCGCTAACAGCCTTCTCGTGAGAGTAATCCGATTTCGATGGGGCCGTCAAGTGTGCCCGGTGCGGCGGGGGCCATCGATACCGAAATGTGATCGGGGCGGCTCAGCGGCGCGGCGAGGCGGCGGACTCACGCACCACGAGTTCGGGCTCCGGCGAGCGGGAGGTCGCGCTCTCGCCGTCGAGCATGGTGAGCAGGACCTCGATGGCGAGGCGGCCCACGTGGGCGAACGGTTGGCGCACCGTGGTGAGTGGGGGCAGGTAGAAGTCGGTGCCCTCGGCATCGTCGAACCCCACCACCGAGACATCCCCGGGAACGTCCAGCCCGCGCATGCGCAGCGCCCGGATTGCGCCCAGGGCCATGAGATCGTTCGCGGCGAAGATTGCCTCCACACTCGCCCCTGCGGCGAGCAGCCGGTTGGTGGCGGCGAAGCCGTCGGCGGCGTCCCAGCCGCCCTCCACGAGGAGCCCCTGCTCGAGCCCGAGGGCATGGCACTCCTCCTGCCAGCCGATCACGCGGGTGTGGGCGTCAAACCAGCGGGGCGGCCCGGAGAGGTGGTGGATGCGGGTGTGCCCGAGTTCGGCCAGGTGGCGCACCGCGAGGCGCGCGCCCAGTTCCTGGTCCACCGCCACCAC
The DNA here is from genome assembly GCA_964615555.1 of uncultured Actinomycetaceae bacterium. Taxonomy (GTDB): domain Bacteria; phylum Actinomycetota; class Actinomycetes; order Actinomycetales; family Actinomycetaceae; genus JAAZBW01. The sequence goes on along the minus strand of CAZTOM010000124.1, from coordinate 6,368 downwards.
CGAGACGCCCTCCGAGATGGGAGCGCCGGCGGCAATGAGGACCACCGGAGTGTCCCTGCGGCGCGCCACGATCCGGTCGGCGAGTTCGTGCGTGGGCGCCACCACCACGATTCCGGCGACTCCCACGGAGAACAGGTGATCGGTGGCCTCCCGCGCCTGGGTGGGCGAGATGGCCGGAACGTGCGTGGAGATGTAGCCAGCGGCCTGTGCCGCCTCCTCGACCGCGTGGAGCGCGTGGGTGGGCCCGAACCGGGCCTCGCCCGCGGAAATGACGCCGAGGAGTGGGCTGCGTGCACGTGCCAGTGCGCGTGCCGCGAGGTTCGGCCGGTACCCGAGTTCCGCCATCGCCTGGGTGACGCGCTCGCGGGTGGTCTCCCGTACGGCGTCCGGGGTGTTCAGGACGCGGGAGACGGTCTGGTGCGAGACACCCGCCACGAGGGCGACGTCCGACATCGAGGGCCTTCGGCCGGCCGAGGGGCTGCTCATCCTGCCACCCTGGCTCCCGCGCCCGCCGTGGCGACGAACACGTGCGGCGCCTCGAATCCCGCGGCAGCGAATGCATGTGCGACGGCCTCCGTGATGACCGCGCGGCGCTCGGTCGGGATGAGCGCGATGGCAGAACCGCCGAACCCGCCACCCGTCATCCGCGCGCCCAGCGCGCCCGCCGAGAGCGCGGCCTCGCACGCCACGTCCAGTTCCGCGCAGCTCACCTCGTAGTCGTCCCGCAGCGATGCGTGGGAGGCGTCGATCAGGCGGCCGAGTTCCGAGAAGTCGTCCCGCTCCAGGGCCTCCACCGCGGCCTCCACCCGTCCGATCTCACTCACCACGTGTCCCGCTCGACGGCGGAGGAGGGGGTCCGCCAGCCCGTCCACCTGCTCCTGGCTCGCCTCCCGCAGTGTCTGGACGCCGAGCGCAGCCGCCGCTTGTTCGCACTCGGAGCGACGCCTGCCGTACTGGCCATCGGCGAGCGAGTGGTGGGCGCGTGTGTCGATCACGAGGATCTCGAGGCCGTGCGAGGCAAGATCGAAGGGGACGTAACGGACCGAGTCGTCCCGGAAGTCCAACTCGAGTGCGTGGCCCTGGCGAGCGAGGAGGGAGGCAGTCTGGTCCATCCCCCCGGTCGGGGCCCCCACGATCTCGTTCTCGGCCCGGCGGCAGGCGAGGGCGAGGGCCCGCCGACCGTCGTCGTCGTGGAGCAGCCCCAGCGAGAACGCAGTGTCGGCAGCAACGGCGACGGAGCCCTCGAGCGCGGCCGAGGAGGAGAGGCCGGCGCCCACGGGCACCTCGGAGGAGATGACGATGTCCATGCCGCCCACGGGGATGCCCGCCTCACGCATGGCCCAGAGCGTGCCGGCCACGTAGCCGGCCCAGCCGCGGGGCTTGCCGGGAGCCACGTCGGGCAGGGCGATGGAGGCGTGGCGGTCGATGTCGAGGGACCAGATGCGCACCTCGAGGTCCTCGCGGGGGCTGGCGGCCGCGGCAGTGGTCTGGGTGAGGGCGAAGGGGAGGCAGAGGCCAGCGTTGTAGTCGGTGTGCTCGCCGATCAGGTTGACGCGCCCGGGGGATACGGCCACCACGGCCGGGGAGTGGCCGATCCGGCGGATGAAGCCCTGGAGCGCGGCGGTGGCCGGTGCGGGGAGGGCGGGATCACGGTGCGGGATGCTCGCGGGAGTGGCCGGGATTCCGGGTGTGGAGGTCATGGTCCGAGCCTAGCGAGCGTGCCCATCAGCAGGCACGTGGCCGATTGTTCTCAGATTGTGATCCCAGCGGTCGCTGTTGATCGTATACAAATGCTAGTCTCGCCTCCATCCAGAACCTACAAAGGAGTTCGTATGCGTTTGCGTGCTTTTGCCGCCGTGATTGCCGCCTCCACCCTCGCCCTGGCGGCGTGTGGTGGGAACGGTGACACCGACACCGACACGACCCCCGCTGCTGGCGGCGACACCCAGGCCGCCACCGATGAGGCGCCGGCGGACGGCGGCGACGCCCCAGCCGGTGATGCGGACATCGACTTCATCACCATCGCCGCAGGTGGCACCTCCGGCCCGTACTACCAGATCGGTGCCACGATCTCCCAGGTCTTCCAGTCAGCACTCGGCTCGGACTCCTCGGTCCAGGCCACCGGCGCCTCGGTGGAGAACGTCAACCTGATCGCCGACGGCGGCGCAGAGCTCGCCTTCGCGATGGGCGACGCCACCCGCCAGGCCATGGAGGGCACCGGCCCGTTCGAGGGTGACTCCCACCCCGACCTGCTCGCCGTGACCGCCCTGTACCCGAACTTCGTCCAGATCGTCACCACGGCCGACTCCGGTATCACCTCCGTGAACGACCTCGCAGGCCGCCGCGTGGGCGTGGGGGATGTGAACTCCGGTGTGGAGCTCAACGCCCAGATGATCCTCGAGGCCCACGACATGACCTACGACGACATCGAGGAGGACTTCCTGTCCTACTCCGAGGCGATCGACCAGATGAAGAACGGCCAGGTGGACGCCGCCTTCGTGACCTCCGGCCTGCCGAACGCCTCCGTGCTCGACCTCGTGACCACCGCCGACGTGGTGATCGTCCCGATCGAGGGCGAGGGCATGGCGAAGCTGCTCGAGCTCTATCCGTTCTTCTCCGAGAACGTGGTGCCCGGCGGCCTGTACGACGAGGCGGACGACGTTCCCACGGCGTCCATCATGAACCAGCTCCTCATCTCCTCGGCGCTCTCCGATGACCAGGCCTACGAGATCACCAAGGCCTTCTGGGAGAACATCGACCAGATCCAGGGCTCGCACAACGCCGCCCAGCAGATCACGCTCGACTCCATCATGGACGGCCTCGTGCCGGACCTGCACCCCGGTGCGATCCGGTACTACGAAGAGGTGGGCGCTGACATCCAGTAGCAGGTCCCTCGGACATCTCGCCGGAGCAGCCGGTGGCGCACTCCTCGCGGCAGTGCTCACCGGCTGTTCCGGACCGGGGCCCGAACTCCAGGTGCGCGACCAGCACTCCGAGACGGTCTACTACGCCACCCCTGCCACCGAGGGAACCAAGATCACGCTCGCGTGGATCCACTCGATCGAGCTGACCCCGTGGACCGAGACCTACGAGGTCCGTGACGGCGAACTGGCCCTCGTGGAGGTGACTCTCGAGTCCTACGGGGCCGGTGCCCCCTCGGACGAGGGGGTCACCCGGATCGAGGACGGGGTCATCCACATCACCGAACTCGACCGGACCGTGGAGGCCGTGCGGTGGATCCACTCCCACGACGTGGACTACCAGATCTCCATGGACGGGGAGGTGGTGGTGGAAACGCAGGCGATTCCCCACCGCTCCTACGCAGAGATCCTGGTCACGAAACCATAGACTCCACCTAAAATCTGAATCACGAATCCCTCTAGTACCCACAAGGACCGAGATGGCTGAGCACAACGAGAACCGGCCCGCGCAACGCCCGCGCACGCGATCCTCCCACTCCCCCTGGGATCCCAAGCTCCCTCCGGTCCCCCACGCCCTCGAGGACCCGGAGTCCGAACGGGTGGAGCGGGCGGCAGCCAGCATCGCCACGGAGGTGGAGGAGGAGATCGAGGCCGAACTCGCAGCGGGTGAGGAGATCTCCACCGAGAACCTCGAGGAGGTGCTCGAGAAGTTCGACCGCGAGTCCCGGACGCGGACCTTCCGGTGGCGCCCCATCGCCATTCTGGTGAGCGCGCTCGCCGTGGCGTTCTCGCTGTACCACATGTACACGGCCTACTTCGGGTCCCCTCCAATCCTGGTCCACCGCTCCCTGCATGTGGCGGCCATCCTCGCCCTCTGCTTCGCCCTCTACCCGGCCTACCAGAAGGCGTCGCGATCGAAGCTGGCCATCTACGACGTGGTGTTGATGGTCCTGTCCGCCGCCACGTTCCTGTACATGTTCCTGAACTACGCGGACCTGGTCCGCCGTGGTGGGCGACCCGAGACCCTGGACGTGGTGGTGGGAGCACTCCTGGTGGTCCTGGTGATCGAGGCAGCCCGGAGGGTCACCGGGTGGGCACTGCCCATCCTCGCGATCGCCTTCATGCTCTATGCCCTCTTCGGGCGCAACCTGCCGGGCATCTTCCGCCACCGCGGCTATGACTTCGAGTCCCTCATGGGATTCCTGTACATGACGGCCGAGGGTGTGTACGGAACCGCGATCGCCGTCTCCTCCTCCTACATCTTCCTCTTCATCCTCTTCGGCTCGGTGCTCCAGCGCTCCGGCATGGGCCAGTTCTTCAACGACATCGCCCTCGCCCTCGCCGGCACTTCCCGCGGTGGCCCCGCCAAGGTGGCCGTGGTGGCCTCCGGATTCCTCGGCTCCATCAACGGCGCCGCCGTGGCCAACGTGGTGACCACCGGAGCCTTCACGATCCCGCTGATGAAGAAGGTGGGCTACAACAAGAACTTCGCGGGCGCCGTGGAGGCCACCGCCTCCGTGGGTGGCCAGATCCTGCCCCCCATCATGGGAGCGTCCGCGTTCATCATGGCCGAGACCCTCGGCATGCCCTACCAGGACATCGCGATCGCGGCGATGGTGCCGGCGCTGCTGTACTACCTCGCGATCATCGCCCAGGTGCACCTGCGCGCCACCGCCATGGGACTGTCCGGCATCTCCCGGAAGAACCTGCCCGCCGTGGCCGAGGTGATGAAGGAGCGCGGCCACCTCATGCTCCCGCTCGTCTTCCTCATCTACATGCTCTTCTTCTCCGGGCGCACCATCCTCTTCTCCGCCCTCCTCACGATCATCGTCACCGTGATCGTGGCCCAGTTCCGGAAGACCACGCGCATGAGTGTGAAAGAGATCATCGGTGCGCTCGACGACGGCGCCCGCACGGCCATCTCGGTGGCCGTTGCCTGTGCGACCGTGGGCATCATCGTGGGCGTGGTCACCCTCACCGGCTTCGGCGTGAAGCTCGCGAACGCGATTGTGGCCGTGGGCGGCGGGAGCCTCTTCTTCTCGCTGGTCCTCACGATGATCGCCTCGATCATCCTCGGCATGGGCCTGCCCTCGATCCCCACGTACATCATCACGGCCACCATGGCGGCCCCCGCGCTCGGCCAGCTCGGCGTGGAGCCGATCGTGGCCCACATGTTCGTCTTCTACTTCGGACTGTTCGCCAACATCACACCACCCGTGGCACTCGCGTCCTATGCCGCAGCAGGACTATCCGGAGGGGATCCGGTGAAGACGGGATTCGCCTCGATGAGGCTCGCGCTCGCGGGCTACATCATCCCGTTCATGTTCGTCTACAACCCCGCCCTCCTCCTCCAGGGCACCACCCCGCTGGAGGCTGCGCGCGTGATCCTCTCCGGAATCCTCGGGGTGCTCCTGCTCGCTATCGCGGTGGAGGGCCACTTCATGACCAAGGTGCCCGTGATCCTGCGCCTCGTGATCGCCGGGGGTGCGCTCATGCTCATGAGCCCCGACGCGCTCACGGACGCAATCGGCATCGTGCTCGCCGTGGGCGGCGTGATCGCCCAGTCCATCGTGGCCAAACGGCGGGACGAGTTCTCCCTGCGCAACATCTGAGTCCTCCCGCACCCAAGCGGAACCGCCCGAGCATGGAGTGCTCCCGCGCACACGTGGCGAGCAGGGGCTTCATGACCGGGCGGCGCCCACCACCCGGCGCCCACCACCCGCCCCGGCGCCCGGGCCGACCCCACGCTGTCAGCCACGCCCGCTAGGCTCGGAGTATGAGTGAAGCGGGTCTCGCCGCAGCGCGAGCGAAGATGCAGTCAGCAGGGGTCTCGGACGCAGCAATCGAGGTCTTCTCCACCTACTACCACCAGCTCGAGAGCGGTGAGACGGGCCTGATCCGGGAGGAGGAGATCGAGCCCCTGGTGGAGGTGGACTCCCTCCCCACGGGCCCCGGCGCCCCGGAGGCGGACCCCACGGCCCTCGGGAAGACTGTCCTCATCCGCCTCAACGGCGGGCTGGGCACGTCCATGGGGATGGACCGCGCCAAGTCCCTCCTCCCGGTGCGTGATGGCATGTCCTTCCTGGACATCACCGTGGCCCAGGTGCTGGCGGCGCGGGAGCGCTACGGCGTGCGCCTGCCGCTCGTGTTCATGAACTCCTTCTCCACCCAGGAGCACACGCTCGAGGCGCTCGCGAAGTACCCGGACCTGCAGGTGGAGGGCATCCCGCTGGACTTCGTGCAATCCAAGGAGCCCAAGCTCCGCGCGGATGACCTCACCCCCGTGGAGTGGCCTGCGGATCCTGAGCTTGAGTGGTGCCCGCCCGGCCACGGGGACCTCTACCCCTCCCTCCTGGCCTCCGGCCTCCTGGACCAGCTCATCGACGCCGGCTTCACCCAGGCCAACGTCGCCAACTCGGACAACCTCGGCGCGGGCCCCTCGGCGGA
>CAZTOM010000123.1:0-7406 GCA_964615555.1 uncultured Actinomycetaceae bacterium | reverse complement strand
GCACGCCGCGCCACATGTAGTCCGGATCCGGGACGAGTCCCGCCTCGATGACCAGCTCCTCCGCCTCCTGGGAGCTCAACCCCACGAGGTCGGGGACGGCCACGTAGGGCTGGCCGAGCGAGATCACCACGGTCACGGTGTCTCCGCGGTAGAGCTGGATGTTGTCCTCGCTGCCCTCCACATGCGCGGCGGGGGACTGGCGGACCACCTTGCCCTCCGGGACGGTCTCGGAGTACTCCGGCAGGCCGTACTGGGCCACCAGGCCGGCCTCCTGGAGGATCGCCTCCGCCTCGGCCCGGTCCCGGTTGGACAGGTCGGGAACGGGCACCGGTTCCCGTCCCTTGGAGACGTCGAGCGCCACCACGGTGCGGTGGTCGTAGGGCTCGCCCGCGGTGATCGGCTCCCCGTCCACGGTGGCGGAGATGAGCCGGCCTGCCGGCACGGACTCGTGCCAGTTCTCCGTGATCGTCGGCTCGGGGAAGGTGGCCTCGGCCAGGGCGGCGATCGCCCCGTCGCGGTCGAGCGGCATCAGGTCCGGCATGGTGAACATCTCCACGCCGAGCGAGACCACCAGCTCCACCTCGCTGCCCTTGCGCACCTCCGAATCGGGCTCCGGGTTCTGGGAGATGACCACGTCCTCGGGCACCTCGTCGCTGTACTCCTGGATGATCTTCGGCACGAACTCGGCCTTGTCCAGTGTGGCCACGGCCTCCTGGGAGGTGGCGCCCTCCACGTCCGGCACGGGCACGAACGATCCGGGCCCGTACAGGAAGTACCACGCGAACCCGCCGCCGATCACGGCCGCGAGCGCGAGGAGCACCAGGATTGCGGTGGCGAGCGGGCGCCTCCTCCGCCGGGGCCTCGCTCCCTTCGTGGGAGCCTTGGCGGCGCCCGAGCGGAGGTCGTCCACCGGCAGTGCCACCGTCCCGGAGGAGACCTTCCGGGAGAGGGGGGCGGTGTGGTCTCCCGACGCCGTCGCGTACGTTGCGTCCTCTGGTGCGGCCACGCGGCGGGCCAGGGTGCGTTCGTCGAGGCCCGAGCGTGCCTGCCGCAGCAGTGCGAGGGCGGCGGTCCCGTTCTGGAGGCGCTCGCCCGGGTTGCGGGCCGTCATGGCCGCCACGAGCGAGTCGATCTCGGCCGGCATCCAGCGGGCGTGGCTGGAGGGCGCGGGAACGGACTCGTTCACGTGCTGCATGGCCACGTTGATCGGCATGTCGCCGGTGAAGGGCTGGCGCCCGGTGAGCATCTCGTAGAGCAGGATCCCGGCGGCGTACACGTCCACGGCGGGGGTGGACTCCCCGTAGGTCACGAGCTCCGGGGCTACGTAGGCCACCGTGCCGAGCACCGTGCCGGTGGTGGCCGCGGAGGAGTCGGAGACGGCGCGGGCCAGCCCGAAGTCGGCCACCTTCACGATCCCCTCGGTGTCGATCATGACGTTCTCGGGCTTGATGTCCCGGTGGACCAGCTCGCGCCGGTGCGCTGTGGCAAGCGCCTCGAGCACGTTCTCCGTGATTGCGAGCGACTCGTCGATCGAGAGCGTCCCCTCGCGCCGGAGGCGGGCGCGCAGGTCCTCGCCCTCCACGTACTCCATGATCAGATAGAACGAGTCGTGCCACAGCCCCTGGTCGTAGACCCCCACCACGTTCGGGTGGGAGAGGCGGGCGGCGGCGCGCGCCTCGCGCCGGAAGCGGGCCACGAAGTCGTCCGACTCGGCGAGGTGGGCGTGCATGATCTTCACCGCCACCTCGCGGTCGAGGCGCCGGTCCACCGCGTGGTAGACGGTCGCCATCCCGCCGCGCCCGATCCGCTGCGTCACCTCGTAGCGGCCGTCCACGAGACGGCCGAGGAGCGTGTCGGCAGGAGGCGGAGTCACACCGCTGATCCTAGAGGGATGGGCACGCTGAGAACCCGAGGCGGGGCCGTTGCCCGCCCAGTTCGCGCCCACCGAATCGGAGCGGGGCCCGGGTGGCTGGTAGTTTGCCCTGCGTGATCGATCCTGCACTCGACCCCACCTGGCTGCCCGTCCCCGATGCCGCCGAGCGCCTTGGCATGCCCTTCCGCACCCTGCGCAACCTCATCCGCGACGGCGAACTGCTCGCCGTCCGCGTGGAGGGCCTGGAGGGTGCCCGCGTCCCCTCCGCCTTCATCGCCGGAGAGGGCGAGGACGCCCACCTTGTCGACGGCCTGCGCGGCTCCATCACCCAGTTGCGCGACTCCGGCATGGACGATAGCGCGGTGGTCCGCTGGCTACTCGAGGACAACGCTGAGCTCGGCATGACGCCCGCCGCCGCGCTCGCCGCCGGCCTCAAGCACGCCGTCCGCCGCGCGGCGATGTCGCTCGCCTTCTGACCGCGTCCTCCGCCCCCCGACGTCGCCACTCGCCTGGGTCCTCCACCCGCGCGTGTTCCTTCGCCCGCCGACGGCGCCGCTCGCCTCCCGTGGGCCCGTCCCGTCAGCTGTCGCGCGTGGTGAGCCGCTCGATCGTCTCCCGCAGCCGGTCTGCGACGGCGGCGTCCGCCCCGAGGTCGTCCACCGCGCCCAAGGCTGCCCGACGACGGGCGGCGATCATCTCCTCGTGCGCGGCCACCGCGCCGCACCCGGTCAGGATGCCGCGGACCCGGTCCACCTCGTCCCCCGGGAGGTCCTCGGTGCCGAGGGCTGCGATGATCCGGACGCGCTCCTCCCCGCGCGTGCGCGCCAGTCCGAGGAGGACCAGGGGAGTGCGCTTGCCCTCCATCAGGTCGTCGCCCGCGGGCTTCCCGGTGACGGCCGGATCTCCGAAGATCCCGAGGTCGTCGTCCCGGAGCTGGAAGGCCTCCCCGAGCGGCGCCCCGATGGCCGCGAGCTGCTCGAAGGGCGCGTCATCGCCGCCGGCGAGTGCCGCCCCCAGGGCGAGGGGGTGGGCCACGGAGTAGTGCGCCGACTTGTGCCGCAGCACCGCGAGCGCACGTTCGAGGGCGGCCTGGTGGGCGTCGTCGTCGCCCTCGCCGGGGAGGGGGAGCGTGGCGGCCTCGATGTCGAGGAACTGCCCGATCGCCACCTCGGCACTCATGCGATCCCACACCTCCTGGGCCGCCTCCGGGGAGGTGCCGCTCGCGCGGATGGCGCGGGAGATCTCCCGCTGGGAGAGGGTAAGGAGGAGGTCGCCGAGCAGGATAGCGGCGTTGGCCCCGAACTCCTCGGAGTCCCCGCGCAGCCCGGCCCCCGAGTGCGCGGCAGCGAAGTGGCGGTGGGAGGCGGGGTGGCTGCGGCGCGTGTCGGCGTCGTCGATGAGGTCGTCGTGGACCAGGGCGGCCGCCTGGAACAGCTCGAGGGCTGATCCGGCGATCCGGATCGCCTCCTCATCCCACCCGGACTCCGGGCGCACGCAGCTCCAGCCGAGCGCCGCCAGGACGGCGCGCGAGCGCTTGCCCCCGGTGAGCAACCGGGAGGCCGGCTGCACGAAGGTGGCCACGTCCCCGGCGATGCCGGGAAGGTCCCGCACCGGCTCGTCCAGTACCTCGAGGACACGGCGCGAGACGGCGGAGACGAACGAGTTCTGCATGCCCTCAAGCCTACGGAGATTTCCACAGTTCCGGTGGCGCGCCACTGGTGCAGCGCTCTCCACAGATCGCACTCCCGCGGCCCCGCGCAGGTGGCGGCGCTGCGAGGCTCGCGGCATGAGAACAGCAGAGTCCTGGGACCTCGCACTCGAGGCCATCTCCACCGTCCCGTTCACCTTCGGTTTCCTCCCCGCCGAGTCCGTGGTGGTGCTCTCACTCGATGCCGAGGAGAAGAGCTTCACAATCGGCGCAACCGGGCGGGTGGACCTCGATGCGCTGTTCGTGGCGCGCGACGCCGGCCAGTTCGGGGCCATGGTGGAGATCACCGGGCCGATCGCCCGGGCTGGGCGGTCGGGTGGGCTGGTGGCCGTGTGGTCGGACGTGGAGGGGCACGAGGAGGCCTCGGAACTGCTCGAGTTCGTGGCCGGGATGATGGCGGCGGAGTGGCCCTTCGAGTACCACTGGGGCACCTTCCTCGTGTCCCCGCAGGGGGTGCTCGGGATGAACGCGGACGGGGAGCACATGGGGTGGAAGGATTCCCTCGAGCTCACCACCACCCGGTTCGCCATGGGGAAGGAGGCGTGCTCGATCCCGGTGGGCTCCGCATCCCTGCGCGTCCCCCGCCTGGAGGACCCCGAGGCGGCGGCCCCGGCCGCCACCGCCTGGGAGGACGTCATGAACTCCCGCTGGACCGGGGCGCTCACGCGCGCCCTCACGCGTGAGGTGCAGGAGGCGGTCGAGGCCGGGGCCCTGGCCGATCCGGAGGCACAGGGGCGCATCGGGGCCGCCCTCGCCAACCGCCACTTCCGTGACGGGCTCATGGTTTGGGCACTCGTGGGAGCCCCGCCCACCAAGAGCTTCCCGGCGGTGCCGGTGGAGGAGTGGCTCGAACTGGCGGACCAGGCACCCCCACCGGACGAGGTGGACACCGTGATCCGCCTCCTCCTGGACGTGGCCTCCAACCTGCCCGAGGGAGAGGCTGCCCCGGCACTCGGCACCGCCGCGTTCCTCTCCTGGTTCGCCGGCCAGGGAGCCCGCCCCCGCGAGCTCATGGAGCAGGCCCTCGAGGAGGATCCGGACTACACCCTCGCCCTCATCGTGCGCGACTGTCTCGCGGCCACCCTCCCACCGCCGTGGGTGCGCCGCCGCACTGCCGTCGCGTAGGGCCAGAGGAGTGGGACGGTCGGAGCGCGCCGTCGCGTAGTGCCCGGCGAGCCGGAGGGGAACCGGGCGCCCTCGCGTAGGGCCGGGCGAGCGGGCAGCCCATGCCCGCCGCAGGCAGCGCGCGCCGCGAGTCGCGGGTGGGTGGCACCCCGAGAGGGTAATCTCGTGTGTGACCTGATCACCGACGATCCCGCGAGGAGCCAGTTGGAACTCCACCGCACCGCCCTCACCCACGTCCACGAGCGCCTCGGCGCCCACATGGTCCCGTTCGCAGGATGGCTGATGCCGCTGCGCTACACCTCGGACCTCGCCGAGCACCACGCCGTGCGCACCTCCGCCGGCCTGTTCGACCTCTCCCACATGGGTCAGCTCGAGGTCTCGGGGCCCACGGCCGCCGAGAGCCTCGACCGTGCCCTCGTCAACATCCCCTCCTCGATCACGGTGGGCCGCGCCCGCTACTCGATGATCGTGGGCGAGGACGGCGGCATCCTGGACGACCTCATCGTCTACCGCATGGCCGAGGAGGAGTTCCTGGTGGTGGCCAACGCGGCCAACCGGGAGACGGTCCTCGATGCGCTCACCACCCGTTCGGGTGCGGAGGGCACGCAGGTGATCGACCACACCCACTCACGCTCCATGGTGGCCCTGCAGGGCCCGAAGGCGGAGGAGATCGCCTCCCGGGTGGTGGACGTGGACCTGGCGGGGCTCCCGTACTACTCCATCGCACGCGGCGAGGTGGCCGGCGTCCCGGCCCTCATCGCCCGCACCGGCTACACCGGGGAGCACGGATTCGAGTTCCTCGGCGGCTCCGAGGGCGCGGAGGCGGTGTGGAACGCCCTGCTCGAGGCCGGGGGAGAGGATGTGGTCCCTTGCGGACTCGCGTCCCGGGACACCCTGCGCCTCGAGGCCGGGATGCCCCTGTACGGCAACGAGCTCTCCCGGCACACCACGCCCTTTGACGTGGGCTACGACCGGCTCGTCAAGCTGGACCACGAGTTCGTGGGCCGCGAGGCGCTCCAGGCCGCCGCTGCTGCGGGCGCCCCCCGCCGGCTCGTGGGCCTCACGGGCGAGGGGCGGCGCGCGGCCCGCGCCGGCTCGCCCATCCTCGCGGGCGAGGAGCAGGTGGGTGAGGTCACGAGCGGTGTCCTCTCGCCCACCCTCGGCCACCCGGTGGCAATGGCCAGCGTGGACTCCGCGCACGCCGAGCCCGGTACCCAGCTCGAGGCAGACGTCCGTGGGACACGCCTGCCCATGACGGTGGTCGAACTGCCGTTCTACTCCCGCACCCGCTAGTCACACCCCGGCCACGAGGGCCACCCGAGAGAAGGAGAGACCATGTCCATCCCCGCCGACCTGCGCTACAGCCGCGACCACGAGTGGATCCGCATCGAGGACGGGACCGCCACCGTTGGCCTCACCCAGTTCGCCGCGGACTCGCTCGGTGACGTCGTGTTCGTGGACCCGCCCGCCGAGGGCACCGCACTGACCGCGGGCGAGGTGTGCGGCGAGGTGGAGTCCACCAAGTCCGTCTCGGACCTCGTGGCCCCGGCCTCCGGGGAGGTCACCGAGTCCAACGGCGCCGTGGTGAACGCGCCGGAGACCATCAACTCCGATCCCTACGGCGCCGGCTGGCTGTACAAGATGAGCGTCACCGAGGAGGGCGAACTCCTGGACGCCGCCGCATACGGCGAGCTCGTGGCGGGGGAGGACGCGTGACGTTCCTCGAGCGCCATGTGGGCACCATCGGTGTCGGCGCCGAGGCGATGTGCGAGCACCTCGGGGTAGAGAGCCCCGAGGCGCTGCTCCGCCTCGCCGTCCCCGCCTCGATCTTCGAGGAGGAGCCCGCCGCGGGCCTTCCCGATCCGGCCGACGAGGTCACGGTCCTCACCGAGCTGCGCGCGATGGCGGCCAAGAACCGTGTGCGCACCTCCCTGATCGGACAGGGCTACTATGACACGGTCACGCCCTCGGTGATCCGCCGGAACGTGCTGGAGAACCCCTCGTGGTATACGGCGTACACGCCGTACCAGCCGGAGATCTCCCAAGGCCGGCTCGAGGCGCTCCTCAACTTCCAGACCATGGTGGCGGACCTGACGGGCCTGCCCGTGGCCGGGGCCTCCCTCCTGGACGAGGCCACCGCCGCGGCCGAGGCGATGCTGCTCATGCGCCGGGTCTCCAAGGTCTCCGGGTCCCGCTTCGTGGTGGACTCCGAGCTCTTCACCCAGACCCGCGCCGTGCTCGAGACGCGCGCCCACGCGGTGGGCGTGGAACTCGTGGAGGCCGACCTCACCGGCGGCATCCCGGACCTCGAGGGCTGCTTCGGCGTACTCGCCCAGCAGTACGGCTCCAGCGGCCGCCTACTACCCGCGGCCCGGATCGAGGAACTTGCCGAGGCCGCGCACGAGGCCGGGGCCCTGCTCGGCGTGGTGGCCGACCTGCTGGCCGCCACCCTCACCCGCGCGCCCGGTGATCTTGGCGCGGACGTGGTCTGCGGCACCACCCAGCGCTTCGGCGTCCCCATGGGCTTCGGCGGCCCCCACGCGGGCTACATGTCCGTCCGCGAGGCCTACACCCGCCAGCTTCCCGGCCGCCTCGTGGGCGTCTCCAAGGACGCCGAGGGCCGCTCGGCCTACCGCCTCGCCCTCCAGACCCGCGAGCAGCACATCCGCCGCGAGAAGGCCACCTCCAACATCTGCACCG
>CAZTOM010000122.1:0-7432 GCA_964615555.1 uncultured Actinomycetaceae bacterium | reverse complement strand
CGGAGGCGGCCCGCCTGCAGCAGGTGGTCGGGAATCTGGTCCTCGCCGAGGATCTCGAAGGCACGGCCCACGCGCGCGCCGGCGGCCACGGCCGCGCGGGCGGAGCGGCGCAGGTTCGCGTCGTCGAAGTTGGCGAGCCGGTTGGCGGTGCCGCGCACCTCGCGGCGCAGGCGGCGGTCCTCCCACTCGAGGACGGCGTCGTGGGCGCCCATGCGGGTGAGCAGGGTGGAGATGGCCTCGCCGTCGCGCACCACCACGCGGTCCACCCCGCGCACCTCGCGGGCCTTCGCACCCGCACCGAGGCGGCGTGCGGCCCCCACGAGGGCGAGGGCGGCCTCCGGGCCGGGGCAGGTGACCTCGAGCGCGCCGGAGCGGCCGGGCTCGGTGAGGGAGCCGCGTGCGAGGAAGGCCCCCCGCCAGGCTGCGGCCGCCTCCTGCAGGGAGGCGGAAACGATCGCGGGCGGCAGGCCGTGGACGGGCCGGCCGCGGTTGTCGATGAGACCCGTCTTGCGGGCGAGCACCACGCCGTCCTGCACCACGCGCACCACGTACCGGTTGCCGCGCTTGAGGCCGCCGCCGGAGACCACGATCAGCTCGCTGCGGTGGCCGAACACCTCGGCTATCTCCTGGCGCAGCCGGCGGGCGGCGATTCCCGTGTCCAGCTCGGCCTCGATCACCACGTGGCCGGAGATGATGTGCAGCCCCCCGGCGAAGCGCAGGGTCGCGGCGATCTCGGCCTTCCGGGCCGGCAGTCGGTCAACCCGAACCCGTGCGAGTTCGTCCTTGACGTCTGCGGTCAGCGACATCTGGTGGCTTCCTCCTTCTCAGGCGTCCGACAGGGACCGGTCGAGTGCGTCCCTGTAGGCCGCTGCCAAGCGTAACGGGTCATGGGTGCCGGGCACCCGGGTGGAGTGCACCTGCCGGAGCATGAGTCCCGCACCGAGGCGCTCCGCGGCGTCGGAGACGTCGTCGAGGTCGTCAACAGCCCGTGGGTCGGCAATCACCGTATCGAATCTCATGCCGGGTGCGTAATCCGCGAGCACGTGCAGGTGGTCGGCCACGGTCATCTCCTCAGTCTCCCCGCGCTGGCGCACCAGGTTCATGGTGACGATCCGCTGGGCGCTCGTCTCGTGCAGGGCGCGGGCGAGCTCGGGGACCAGGAGGTGCGGGAGGACGGAGGTGATCCACGATCCGGGGCCGAGCACCACCACGTCCGCCTCGAGGATCGCCTGGACGGCCTGGGGGCAGGCGGGCGGGTCGGGCGGCTCGATCCACACCCGCTCGAGCTGGCCGGCGGTGGTGGCCACGGCCACCTGGCCGTGTGCCTCGTGCCGTACCTCGCCGTCGCGCACGATCGCGGAGATGCCGAGCGGCACCATGGCCATCGGGAGCACCGTGCCCCGGGCCCCGAGGAGGCGCCCCACCAGCTCCAGGCCCGCCACGGGGTCCCCCAGCTTCTCCCACGTGGAGGCGATCAGGAGGTTGCCCACCGCGTGGTGGTCCAGGGGGCCGTCGGAGGTGAAGCGGTACTGGAGGATGTCACGCCACGTGTGGCCCCACTCGGTCTCGTCGCACAGGGCGGAAAGGGCCATCCGCAGGTCCCCGGGTGGCAGGCAGCCGAGCTCCTCGCGCAGCCGCCCGGAGGAGCCGCCGTTGTCCGCCACGGTCACCACCGCGGTGAGCTCACGGGTGAGGAGGCGCAGGGCCTGCAGGGAGGCCGAGAGCCCGTGGCCGCCGCCGAGTGCGACCGCCTTCGGGACCGCCATCAGTCCCTCCCGACGTCGCGGTGCACCGTGCGCACCATGTGGCCGGAGTCCTTCAGCTGGCGCGCGATCTCCTCCACGATCGCCACGGAGCGGTGCTTGCCGCCCGTGCAGCCCACGGCGATCGTCACGTACGGCTTGAGCTCCTGCACGTAGCCGTCGAGGATGGGACGGATCAGGTTCACGTACCCGGTCACGAAGTCGCGCGCCCCGGGCCGACCCAGGACGTAGCTGCTCACATCCGCGTCCAGACCGGTGAGGTGGCGCAGCTCGCTCACCCAGTACGGGTTCGCGAGGAAGCGCACGTCCAGCACGTTGTCCGCATCCAGCGGGAGACCGTGCTTGAAGCCGAAGCTCATGATCGTCAGGTGCAGCTTGTTGTCCGCCGGCTCCTGCACGAGCGAGCGCACGCGGCGCGCGAGGTCGTGCACCGAGGTGGTGGAGGTGTCGATCACCACGTCCGCGCGGTCCCGCAGCGGCCGCAGCATCTCGCGCTCGCGCGCGATCCCGTCCAGGAGGCGGCCACCCTGCTGGAGGGGGTGGGGCCGCCGGTTGGACTCGTAGCGCCGCACCAGCTCCGTGTCCTCCGCGTCCAGGAAGATGATCCGGTAGGGCATCCGCATCTGCTGGATGTGCTGGATCACCGACTCAATCTCCTGGAAGTACTCCCGCGAGCGGGCGTCCACCACGGCGGCGAGCTTGGGGGCGGCATCCCCCGTGCGCATCATGCTCGCGAACGTCACGAGCAGGCGCGGGGGCAGGTTGTCCACCACGTACCAGTTGAGGTCCTCGAGCGCGGAGGCCGCCCGGGTCTTGCCCGCCCCGGACATGCCCGTGATGATCAGCAGCTCGGGCCGCTCGGACACCAGTTGCTCGGTGGTCTCGTCGCGCACCGGGATCCCGTTGGGCACCGTGGGCGGACCGCTGTCCGGAATCTCGCGCATGCACTCAGCATGCCACGGGGGCCCGCCCCGCCGCAGGCCGCACCGGCATCCGGATCGCCCCTCAGGCCTCCCCCCGGCCCTCACCCGCGTCCGGGGTGCCGCTCGTGCCCGCCGGGGTCGCCTCGTCGCCAGCGCCGTCCGTCCCGTTCCCGACGACGGCGCCTCCCCCACCCGTTCCTGCCTCGGCTGGCGGGGGCGCGAGTGCCGTCAGGACCGTGGCGGCCAGCGTGGGTCCGATCCCGGGAACCTCCGCCACCTCCTCGAGCGAGGCGGCCCGCAGGCGCTTGACGGAGCCGAAGCGGCGCAGCAGCGCCTTCTGGCGGGCGGGGCCCACCCCGGGGATCGAGTCCAGCAGGGAGGCCGTCATTCCCTTGGTGCGGCGGGCCCGGTGCCGGGAGATGGCGAAGCGGTGCGCCTCGTCGCGCACGCGCTGGAGTAGGTAGAGGCCCTCCGAGCCGCGCGGGAGCACCGCGGGGAACGGTTCGCCCGGGAACCACACCTCCTCGAGGCGCTTCGCGAGCGAGACCACGGGCACGTCCTCCCCCAGCTCGGCGAGCACGGCGGCTGCGGCCTCCACCTGGGGGGCGCCGCCGTCGATCACGAGCAGCCCCGGTTCGTAGGCGAACGCGCGGGCCTCCGGCGCGTTGGGGTCCACCTCCCCACTGGCGTGCGGCGGGCGGGCAGGGGGCGGCTGGGACCCATCCCCGGACGGGGCGCCCCCACCCGCGCCCGGACCAGGGTGGGCCTCTGCGCGGAAGGCGGCGTCGTCGTCGGAGCGGCGGGCGAAGCGGCGGCGCAGGACCTCGGCGATCGCGGCCGTGTCATCGCGGGCGCCCGCGCCGTCCTCACCGCGGATGTTGAAGGTGCGGTAGTCGCGCTTGCGCGGGATCGCGTCCTCGAAGACCACCATGGACCCCACCTGGTAGGTGCCCTGGGTGTGGGAGATGTCGTAGCACTCGATGCGCAGCGGCGGCTCCGGCAGGCCGAGGTCCCGCTGCAGCTCCTCGATGGCGCGGGAGCGGGAGGCGAGGTCGGAGCCGCGGCGCAGCTTCTCCGCCGCGAGTGCCTCGCGCGCGTTCTGCTCCACGGTCTCCTGCAGGGCCCGCTTGTCCCCGCGGCGCGGCACCCTCAGGTCCACGTGGGAGCCCCGGATCTCCCGCAGCCAGGTCCGCATGGTGTCCGCATCGGCGGGCAGCTCGGGGACCAGCACCTCGCGGGGGACGCCCAGCTCGGTGTCCGTGCCCTCGGCGGCCGGCCCGTAGGCCTGGGAGAGGAGGCGTTCCACGAGCTCGGCGGCGGGGGCGTCGTCGATACGGTCCGTGATCCAGCCGCGCTGGCCGCGCACCCGGCCGTCGCGGACGTAGAAGACCTGGACGGAGGCCTGCAGCTCGTCGGTGACCAGCCCGAACACGTCCGCGTCGGTTCCGGGCGGGAGGACCACCACGTTGCGTTGGAGGACCCGCTCCACGGCGGCGAGGTCGTCCCGGCGGCGGGCGGCGGTCTCGTAGTCCTGGGCGGCGGCGGCCTCGCGCATCTGGGCGGTGAGGCGGGAGATCACCGGGGCGGAGTTGCCGGCCATGAAGTCGCACAGCTGCTCGGCGAGCCGGCGGTGCTCGGCCGGGGAGATACGGCCCACGCACGGGGCGGTGCACTTCTCGATGTAGCCGAGCAGGCAGGGGCGGCCGGCGGAGGCGGCGCGGCGGTAGACGCCCACGGAGCACGAGCGGATGGGGAAGACCCGCAGCAGCAGGTCCAGGGTCTCCCGCAGCGCTCCCACGTTGGTGTAGGGCCCGAAGTAGCGGTTGCCACGGGTGTGGGTCCCGCGCGTGACGAACACGCGGGGCACCTCCTCCGCCATGGTGACCGCGAGGTAGGGGTAGGACTTGTCATCCCGGAAGACCACGTTGAACCGGGGCGCGAACTCCTTGATCCACGTGTATTCGAGCGTGAGCGCCTCCGCCTCCGTCTCCACGGTGGTCCACTGCACGGAGCTCGCGGAGGTGACCATGGAGGCCGTGCGGGGGTGGAGGCGGGCGAGCGGCTGGAAGTAGTTGGAGAGGCGGGCGCGGAGGTTGCGGGCCTTGCCCACGTAGAGCACGCGGCCATCGCCGTCCCGAAAGCGGTAGACACCCGGGGAGGTGGGCACATTCCGGGGCCGGTAGCTGCTCGGATCGGCCATACGCTCCCCTAGGCGGTGGCGGCCCGCGCGGGCCGCAGCACGGGCCCGAGGAACTGGCCGGTGTAGGAGCCCTTCACCTTCGCCACCTGCTCCGGGGTGCCCGTGGCCACCACCTCGCCGCCGCCGTCGCCGCCCTCCGGGCCGAGGTCGATGACCCAGTCAGCGCTCTTGATGACGTCCAGGTTGTGCTCGATCACGATCACGGTGTTGCCCTTGTCCACGAGCCCCTGCAGCACCAGGAGGAGCTTGCGGATGTCCTCGAAGTGGAGGCCGGTGGTGGGTTCGTCCAGCACGTAGATGGTGCGGCCCGTGGCCCGGCGCTGCAGCTCGGTTGCGAGCTTCACCCGTTGCGCCTCCCCACCCGAGAGCGTGGTGGCGGACTGGCCGAGGCGCACGTAGCCGAGCCCCACCGAGACCAGGGTGTCCAGATGGCGGGCGATCCGCTGCACCGGCTTGAAGAACTCCGCCGCCTCGGTGATCGGCATGTTCAGCACGTCCGCCACGGACTTGCCCTTGTAGAGCACCTCGAGGGTCTCGCGGTTGTAGCGGGCCCCGTGGCACACCTCGCACGGCACGTAGACGTCCGGGAGGAAGTTCATCTCGATCTTGAGGGTGCCGTCGCCCTTGCACGCCTCGCACCGCCCACCCTTCACGTTGAAGGAGAAGCGGCCGGGCGTGTAGCCGCGGACCTTCGCCTCCTGCGTCTCCGCGAACAGGGAGCGCACGTGGTCCCACACCCCGGTGTAGGTGGCCGGGTTGGAGCGCGGGGTCCGCCCGATGGGGCTCTGGTCGACGTGGACCACCTTGTCCAGGTGCTCCAGGCCCCGCACGGTGGAGTGGCGCCCGGCCACGGCGCGCGAGCGGTTGAGCTCACGGGAGAGCACGTTGAACAGGACCCCGTTCACGAGGCTGGACTTGCCGGAGCCGGAGACGCCGGTGACGGCCGTGAAGAGCCCGAGCGGGAACTCCGCGGTCACGTCCTTCAGGTTGTTCTCCCGCGCCCCCACCACCGTGAGGACACGCTCCGGATCACGGGGGCGGCGCACCTCCGGGGTGGGGATCTGGCGGCGCCCGGCCAGGTAGTCCCCCGTGAGGGAGCGCTCGGACTCCAGCAGGCCCTCGAAGCCGCCCTGATAGACGATCTCGCCCCCGAGCTCCCCGGCGAGCGGGCCGATGTCCACCACCCAGTCGGAGGCGCGGATCGTGTCCTCATCGTGCTCCACCACGATGAGGGTGTTGCCGAGGTCCCGCAGGCGCAGCAGGGCGTCGATGAGGCGGTTGTTGTCCCGCTGGTGCAGCCCGATCGATGGCTCGTCCAGCACGTAGAGGACGCCCACGAGCCCGGTCCCCACCTGGGTGGCGAGCCGGATGCGCTGCGCCTCCCCGCCGGAGAGGCTGCCGGCGCTACGGGAGAGCGTGAGGTACTCCAGACCCACGTCCAGCAGGAAGCCAAGGCGTACCTGGATCTCCCGCAGGACGGCCTCCGCGATCGCGGCCTGGCGCGGCGCGAGAGTGAGGGCGTCCAGGAACTCCTTGGCCCCCGCCACGGACAGGTCCGAGAGCTCCGCGATGGACAGGCCGCCCACCTTGACGGCGAGCACCTCGTCCTTCAGCCGCGCCCCGTGGCAGACCGGACAGGGCACCTCCCGCATGTAGCTCTGGTAGCGCTCGCGCGAGCTGTCCGACTCGGTCTCCTCGTACTTGCGGTTGATGTAGGAGATGGCCCCCTCGAAGCCCGTGGTGTAGTTGCGCTGGCGGCCCCACCGGTTGCGGTAGGAGACGTGCACCTTGTGGTCCTTGCCGTACAGCAGCGCATCCTGCGCCCGCTGCGGGAGCTGGCGCCACGGCACGTCCGTGGCGAACGTGAGCTCCTCCGCGAGGGCCGCGATCAGGCGGAAGTAGTACTGGGAGGCCTCCCCTGGCCACACGGTGATGGCGCCCTCCGCGAGGGTCTTCTCCACATCCGGGACCACCAGCTCCGGGTCCACCTCGAGGCGCGTGCCAAGTCCGGAGCACTCAGGGCACGCCCCGTAGGGGGCGTTGAAGGAGAAGGTACGCGGCTCGATCTCCGCGAGGGCGAGCTGGTGGCCGTTCGGGCAGGAGCGGCGCTCGGAGAAGCGCAGCACCCGCTCCGGGTCCCCCGCCTCCCGGTCCACCAGGTCCACCTCGAGCTGGCCGTCCGCGAGCCGCAGGGCCGTCTCCACGGAGTCCGTGAGGCGTTGCTGGATGCCCTCACGCACCACCAGGCGGTCCACGATCACGTCGATGTCGTGCTTCAGCTTCTTGTCCAGCGTGGGCGGGTCACTGAGCTGGACCTGCTCCCCGTCCACGCGGGCGCGGGCGAAACCGGAGCCCTGCAGCTCGGAGAACAGCTCCCGGTACTCCCCCTTGCGGCCGCGTACCACCGGGGCCATCACCATGAACCGGGTGCCCTCCTCCATGGCGAGGAGCTGGTCCACGATCTGCTGGGGTGTCTGCGCCTGGATCTCTGCACCGCACTCGGGGCAGGTCGGCGTGCCGGCGCGCCCGTAGAGGAGGCGGAGGTA
>CAZTOM010000121.1:5359-7446 GCA_964615555.1 uncultured Actinomycetaceae bacterium | reverse complement strand
CCCCCAACGGGATTCGAACCCGTGCTACCGCCGTGAAAGGGCGGCGTCCTAGGCCACTAGACGATGGGGGCCCATGAAGGCCTCCGACGCTTCGCGCCGTCGAACCTCCGATAGCATACGAGATCCGGAGGGCGGGGCGCAAAGCCGGAGGCTATCACCTGCGTCACACCTGCCCGTGGGGCGAGTGCGAGTAACCAAGTCTAGCGGAGAGCGGTTCATGGTCGAGATGTCCGAGGAGGACTTCGAGAACGCGGTCGGCGACGCCCTCGACCTGATCCCCGAGGAGCTCATGGACCAGGTGGACAACGTGGTCTTCCTGATCGAGGAGGAGCCGCCGGAGGACATCGAACCGGACACGCTCGGGCTCTACGAGGGCACCCCGCTCACCGAGCGCGACTCCTGGTGGGCGTCCGGCTCCCTCCCGGACCGCATCTTCATCTACCGCGGGCCCACGCTGCGCATGTGCGAGTCCCGCGAGGAGGTGATCGAGGAGGTGGCCGTGACCGTGATCCACGAGATCGCCCACCACTTCGGCATCGACGACGAGCGCCTCCACGAGCTCGGCTGGTCCTGACCCCCGCCCGGCGGCGCACTAGGCTGGTCCCATGTCCCTGAGCCACCTCGCTACCACCCCGAGCCCCCGGCCCGCCGAGGCGGACACCGCGGCCGAGGTGGCCCTCGACGTCCTGCAGGTGGTCGGATTCGGGATCGGCGGCCTCCTGATCGGGCTGGCCGTCTCGATCATCCTCTCCGTGATCGCGATGGCGCTGCGCCGCCACGATCCGATCTGGCGGCCGTTCTCCAAGCGCCTGCGCCTGCCCCAGCGCTTGCTCTCGGTCACCCTGGGCGCGGGGATCGGCATCCTGTTCGCCACCCAGACGTCCGTGGCGGGCTACGAGGTGCCCTGGCGTCCCATCTTCATCCAGGTGTTCACGATCGCCCTCATCGTGGTGAGCGGCTACGTGCTCAGCTCCCTCATGTTCGCCATCGAGGACGCGGTGCTCCTCAAGTTCGAGGACAGCGAGGAGACGGGCCACGCCCGCCGGGTGCGCACCCAGATGCAGATGATCCGCCGGATCGGCATCGCGATCGTGTGGGTCTCCGCGATCGTGGGCGTCCTCATGACCTTCCCCGCGTTCCGGGGAATCGGCGCCACGTTCTTCGCTTCTGCCGGCCTCGCCTCCATCGTGGCCGGTATCGCGGCCCAGTCCACCTTGGGGAACATCTTCGCGGGCGTACAGATCGCGTTCACGGACTCCATCCGCGTGGGCGATGTGGTGCACGTGGAGGGTGAGATGGGCGCCATCGAGGAGCTCACCCTCACCTACGTGGTGGTCCGCATCTGGGATGGCCGCCGCCTGATCCTGCCCTCCAACTACTTCACCACCAAGGCCTTCCAGAACTGGACCCGCCGCGACTCCCAACTGCTCGGCACCGTGGTCATGGAGGTGGACTGGTTCACCCCCGTGCCCGCCCTGCGCATCGAGCTGCAGCGCATCGTGGAAGCCTCGGACATCTGGGATGGCCGCACGGCCTCCCTCCAGGTCATCGATGCCGCCGACGGCAAGATCACCGTCCGCGCCGTGGTCTCCGCCGCGAACCCCGGCCAGCTCTGGGACCTGCGCTGCCTCGTGCGCGAGGAGCTCGTGGAGTGGATGCAGAAGAAGGCCGCCTACTCCGTCCCGCGCATCCGTATGGAGCCCAACACCACCTCCGCCCCGCCGCTGGAGGACCGCGAGGAGTTCATCGACGACGTCGAGCGCGAGTGGGCCCAGACCCGTCCCGCCGAGGAGGACGAGGAGGAGGCCCCGGCCCCGCCCGCCACCGAGGATGAGGACGACGACTCCGTCTTCGGCTGGGTCTTCGGCCGCGAGGATCCCGCCAAGCGCGCCCGCCGCGAGGCCGAGAAGGCGGACAAACGCGCCTCCCGCAAGGACCCCACGAAGCTCGCCGGACACGAGCGCGTCCTCCCGCTGCCCTCCCACGAGGAGACGCGCCTGTTCACCCCCGAGGAGCTCGCCGCACTCGAGGCCGCCCACTCGGCCTCCTCTCCCGTCCACTCCGCCTCCACTCCCGACGACGGCGCC
>CAZTOM010000121.1:0-5259 GCA_964615555.1 uncultured Actinomycetaceae bacterium | reverse complement strand
CACGCCCGGGGTCGGGCTGGCCCGGGACACCGTCGAGGGGGAGGAGCGCGAGCCCGAACGCACCTCGATCCTGCCGCCCGCCCGTCCCGTCCACCCCCGGGGGGTGGGGCCGCACTCCGCGGAGTCGCGCCTCTACTCCGGTTCCCCGGAGGCGGAGGAGCGCGGGAGGCAGCTCGAGGGGCCCGGCCCGGAGGACCAGGCCGAGCGCGAGGAGATCGCGAAGCGCAGGTCCACGGACCCGGCCGCAGCCGCGGACGCGGCCGAGTCGCTCGCACCTGGCGAGGCGGAGGACACCACCGAGAGGGGAGACTAGGGATATGAACGAGAAGATCACCCGAACCGAGGCCGAATGGCGCGAGCTCCTCAGCCCCGCCGAGTACCACGTGCTGCGCGAGGCCGGGACGGAGCGGCCCTTCACCGGAGAGCTGCTGGGCGAGGAGCGCGAGGGCACCTACCGCTGCCGGGCCTGCGGGGCAGAGCTCTTCCGCTCCCACACCAAGTTCGAGGCCCACTGCGGCTGGCCGAGCTTCTATGAGCCGAGCGAGTCGGACGCCGTGACATTGAGGGAGGACCTCTCCCTCGGGATGCGGCGCGTGGAGGTGCTCTGCGCCACGTGCGACTCGCACCTGGGCCACGTCTTCCCAGACGCGCCGCACACCCCCACCGGGGACCGGTACTGCATGAACTCCATCTCCCTCACGTTCGAGGAAGCGTAGATGCGCATCGCCACCTTCAACATGCAGCACGGCCGCTCCGGCCGGGGGACCGAGGACTGGGGCAAGGTCCCGGACGCGGCCTCCCTGATCGCGCTCGCGGACGAACTGCGCCCCCTCCAGATCGATGTGCTGTGCCTGCAGGAGGTGGACCAGGGCCAGCAGCGGTCCTCCGGGCTCAACCAGTCGGAGATCCTCGCGCGGGAGCTCGGCATGGACCACCACCGCTTCGCCGCGTTCTTCCAGGGCTTCGTGGGCGGCCTGCGCCGCCAGCCCAAGCGCTCGGACGCCGCCGGACGCATGGCCTTCGGGATCGCGACCCTCTCCCGCTTCCCGGTCTCCTCCTGGCACATCCACCCCATGCCCCGTCCAATCCCGGCCATCCGCTTCCAGCGCGGCACCATCCGCCGCCCGGGTAGCTTCGTGCGCTTCGTGGACACCACCCGCACCCTGCTCGCCGCCGTGGTGGACTCCCCGGACGGACCGGTGGCCGTGGCCAACACCCACCTCACGCTGGAGCGGGCGATCGCCCGGCGCCAGCTCCGGGACGTCATGCGCTCGGTGGGGGAGCTACCCGAACCGCGCATCCTGGCCGGTGACCTCTCCCTCTCCCCGGAGGACGTGGCCACCGAGACCCGGATGAACGCGCTCGCCACCGCGCCCACGTACACCACCCAGGATCCGCGCCGGCAGCCGGACCACATCCTCGCCTCGGACAGCGTGACCGCAGTGGAGTCCGGGGACGTGGCCCTTGGGTTCTCGGACCACCGCCTGCTCTGGGTGGACATCTAGGCCCATGGCCTCCCCTCCCGTGCCGCCGGCACGGTACGCCGGCGCAGTCGCACTCTTCGTGGCCGGTGGCATCTCGCAGTACCTCGGCGCCGCCGTGGCGGTGGGCGTCTTCGACCACGTCCCGGCCATCACCGTGTCCTGGTGGCGCATCCTGTTCGCAGCCCTGGTCCTGCTCGCCTGGCGGCGGCCCTGGCGCACCGATCGGTCCTGGTGGCGCGCCGCCGCCCTCTTCGGGGTGGTGCTCGCTGCCATGAACACCACGTTCTACCTCTCGATCAACCACATCCCCCTCGGCACCGCCGTGGCCCTCGAGTTCGTGGGGCCCATCGCCGTGGCCGCCCTGACGGGCCGGGGCTGGACGCAACGTGCCGCGATCACGGCAGCCGGGCTGGGCGTCGTCGTGATCGGAGGACTGGGGGTGGACTGGGGTGAGCCCGGGACGGCACTCGGGCTCGTGGCGGCCCTCGCGGCCGGGGCCTTCTGGGGGCTGTACGTGGCGCTCGGCTCGCGGCTCGCGCACCGCACGAACGGGATGGACGCGCTCGCGGTGGGGATGACGGCCGGGGCGATCGCGTTCCTGCCGCTCGCGTTCCTCACCCCGCTGCCGGCGTTCACGAACCCGGCGGTGATGGGCTCGATGCTGCTCGTGGCCGTGCTGTCCTCGGTGGTGCCCTACGCGGTGGACCAGGTGAACTTCGGGGTGCTCCCGCCCGCCACGTTCGCGATCCTGCTGGCGCTGCTGCCCGCCACCTCGCTCGTGGTGGGGGCCCTCCTGCTGGCGCAGATCCCCAACGCGTGGGAGGTCCTCGGACTCGGGCTCATCTCCCTGGCGGTCCTGCTCGCCAACCTCCCCCCATCCGCGAGGGCGCGCGCCAGCAAGCGTGAGGGCGCGCGCCAGCAAGCGTGAGGGTGCGCGCCAGCAAGCGTGAGGGTGCGCCCCAGCAATCGCGAGGGTGCGCGAGAACTATCCGTCCAGGCTGCTACGGCTCAGCGTCCGCCGAAGCTCCCGCCGCCCACGCCGCCGCCGCTGAAGCCGCCCCCGCCCCCGAAGGAGCCGGAGGACCCGGAGGAGCCCGGCGTGTAGGTCAGGGCGGACATCCCCGTGGTGCCGAGCGACTTCACGGAGTCACCGATGGAGCGCACCTGCATGGCCGGGTTACCGGGGCCATAGCCCACGTACCAGGTGGGGTGGTAGGTGTAGACGCCCTCCGCGGCGAGGCGCGAGAAGAGGGAGGTCCAGCGGTCGGCCACGCCGAAGATGATGGCCCAGGGCAGGTACTTGGAGAAGATGTCCTCCCCGGCCTCCCAGCGCAGTTGGTGGGCCTCCGCCGTGGTGAGGTACTCGCGGAAGCCGCGGATCTGTTCGTAGAGGGCGCGGCCGTGGGCGGAGCGGGCGTGGGCGGCCTTCGAGGTGGCCACGAACACCACGATCAGGCTCACCACCGCCACCATGCCGGCGATCACCATCGGGAGCAGGTTCCGGGAGCTGGTGATGGAGGCGAAGGCCGCCCCGCCGGACTGGATGAACATGACGATGATGAAGAACGCCACGGTGAACCAGCCGCCCACCTTCAGGTTGCGGGCCAGGCCGCTGCGGGTGAACCACTCGGCGGAATCGGAGCGCTGGGTGAGGGCGGAGTTGAACTGGCCGATCTTCGAGGCAAACTCCCCGCGCAGCGAGGAGATCCTCACCGTGCGGCCCTTCCCGAAGAACGAGGTCATCACCCGGTCCTCGAACTGCTCCAGCTCGCTGCGCGGGGGGCCGTTCGGGTTGAGGGTGAGCTCCCAGTCGGTGACGTTGCCGGCGCGGGTGGTCTTGGCGGGCGCGATGGTGAAGTAGCCGCGCACCGCGAGGTCCACCATGGTCGCGGTGAACGCCTCATCGGTGACGTGCTCCTCCTCGATCACCTCCGCCTCCGCGGGATGGAGTCCGTCCGGTGGGTGGAAGCGCACCGCCACGGGCGGCTCGGAGGTCATCCGCACCTCCTGGGCGGGCGCACCCTCGGCCGGCATCTGGCCGGGGGCGATGCCCTGGTAGATGTAGTCGCGGCCACCGCGCACCCGGAGGGCGGCAATGCCGGCGATCAGCGCGGCCCATGCCCCGGCCGCGGCGGGCCAGTACTTGCCGAGGAAGTTCCCCACGCGGTCCACGAAGCCCGGCTGGTAGCTGGGGTCCCCGGGGATGGGGCCGCCGCTGCTGCCGCCGCCGGGGCGCGGCTCCAGGATGGGGCCCGGGTTGGTGAAGGTGTCCGCCGGGTAGGCCGCCATGATCGTGAGGCCGCCGCCGCGGCTCACCCCGCTCTCGGAGAAGGTGGCGGTGGAGCCGGAGGAGCTGTAGCCGGAGCAGGGCGAGTCGTCCCCGTAGGCGCCGGAGTAGCACGCCACGTCCACCACGTCTGCGGGGCCACTCACGGTCACGGTGACCTCGTCCAGCCGGTTGGGCAGGTCGTTGAAGACGTTGTAGAAGAGCTCGTCCTGGTCGGCCACGCCCTCCTGGCCTCGGACCGCGTTGATCGCACCCTCCACCTCGTAGCTGAGCACGTAGGTCTGCACCCCCGTGCGGGTGTCCGTGGACCCGTCCGGTGCCCCGACGGCGAGGCGCAGCATGCTCCCGTAGGAGCTCTCCACCCAGATCTCGGCCGGCGCACCCGAGGGGGAGTGGACCTCGAAGTTCTCGTAGCGCAGCACGCGGGCCATCGAGGTGTCGTGCTCCCAGCCCATCTGCTGCACGAGCGCCCGGTAGAAGCCGAGCCCGTTGCGGGAGCCGAAGTCCCACTCGAACGTCTCCTCCACGAACAGCGTCCCGGTCTCATCGATCCGGTAGTGCACGTCCAGGGAGCGGACCACGTCCTGGCTCGGGTCACCGTCCGCCCGCGCCGGCGGCGCTATCCACACCAGCGCGAACGCCAGGAGCGCGACGATCGCCGCCGCGATCCCCCTGCGCTGCCACACAGCCCCCCTGCGCTGCCACACAGCGGTGATGGTCATGGAATCTCCTCCCTGGTTCCCTTAGGCACGAGGCTATCGCGCGGGGCCAGTCAATCCCGCCCGCTCCCCGCACCCGGGACCATGGTCCCGTCCGCCCGTGGGCCGGGAAGCCCATGTGAGGCAACGCACGGGGTGGGTTCCAACCCCTCGGTGAGATCTCCGGGGAACTTTCCTAGACTGGAGGGGCGCCGAGGCAATCCCTCGGCGTTTGCCCGCTCAACGGGGGCATTCGAGCGCCGCGGCGAACATCCTGGCGGCGCAGAAGGAGAGAGCACGTGACCGCGACGCACATCCCGCCCAGCATCCTCACCACCGAAACGAACGCGTGGGACGGCTTCGAGCCGGGGGACTGGCAGCACAGCATCGATGTCCGCGACTTCGTCCAGCGCAACTACACCCCCTACGAGGGTGACGCCTCGTTCCTCTCCGGCCCCACGGAGAAGACCCTCCGCCTCTGGGAGACCCTGGAGAAGGACTACCTGAGCGTGGAGCGCGCCCAGCGCGTCTACGCGGTGGACACCCAGACACCCGCGGACGTGGACGCCTTCCCCCCGGGCTACATCTCCGAGGATGACGACGTGATCGTGGGCCTCCAGACCGATGAGCCGCTCAAGCGCGCAATGATGCCCGCCGGTGGCTGGCGGATGGTGGAGACGGCCCTGCGCGAGGCCGGCGCCGAGCCGGACGAGCGCGTGAAGGAGATCTTCACCAAGTACCGCAAGACCCACAACGAGGCGGTCTTCGACATCTACACCCCGCGCATCCG
>CAZTOM010000120.1:4642-7471 GCA_964615555.1 uncultured Actinomycetaceae bacterium | reverse complement strand
CTCGCCGAGCTCGACGCGGAGGACTGAGGCGCCCCATGAGGGTCCTCGGGATCGACCCGGGCCTCACCCGCTGCGGTGTGGGCGTGATCGAGACGGGCCGCCCTCCCCGCATGCTGGCGGTGGGCGTCATCTCCACGGCGGCGGACATGGCGGCGGCCGACCGGCTGCTGACCATCTCCCGGGGGATCGAGGAGTGGATCGAACTCCACTCGCCCGACGCGGTGGCGATCGAGCGGGCCTTCGCCCAGCACAACGTCCCCACAGTCATGGGCGTGGCCCAGGTGGCCGGGCTCGGCATGGTGGCCGCCGCCGCGCGCGGCATCCCGATCGGCCTGCACACGCCCTCGGAGGTGAAGGCGTCCGTGACCGGCTACGGCAACGCGCCGAAGGCCCAGGTACAGTCCATGGTCGCCCGCATCCTGAACCTCTCCGAGGCGCCCAAGCCCGCCGACGCCGCGGATGCCTTGGCACTGGCCATCTGCCACTTCTTCCGGCTGGGTTCCCCGACGGCGACGGCGGGGGCCCAGACCGCCGCCCAGCGCGCCTGGGCGGAGGCCGAGCGGGCGGCACGCCGACCCTCCAACCTCTCCCGCGGTGACTACCTGCGCTAGCCTGCTGTTCGTACACCTGTTCGGATCGGCTCTCTGGGAGCCGGGAAGTTAGACCGGCCCGCGGAGGGCCGGGAGCGGAGGGAGTGGACGTGATCTCCTCGGTGCGCGGACGCGTGGCGCACATCGGCCTCGACCACGTGGTGGTGGAGGTGGGCGGTGTGGGACTGGCCGTGCAGTCCACCCCGGCGATGCTGGCCGAACTCCGGGTGGGCAGCGAGGCGGCACTCGCCACCACGCTCGAGGTCCGGGAGGACTCCCTGACCCTGTTCGGCTTCGAGACCCCGGATGAGCGTGAGGCCTTCCTCACGCTGCAGACCGTGACGGGCGTGGGGCCGCGGCTCGCGATGGCGGTGCTCGCCGTGCTCGGCCCGGAGGACCTGCGCCGCGCCGTGGCCGACGAGGACCTGACCACGCTCATGCGCGTACCCGGGATCGGGAAGAAGTCCGCCCAGCGGCTCGTGCTCGAACTGGCCGGAAAGATCGGCGCGCCCAGCGGGGTGGAACCCGCAGACGGCGGGGGAGCGGCGCCGTCGGGGAGCGTGGACGAGGACGTGGTGGCCGCCCTGACGCAACTCGGGTGGTCCGCCAAGGATGCCGCCAGCGCCGTGAGCGCCGTGGGCGAGGGCGCGAGTGGAAAGGCCGCGATCCTGCGCGCCGCCCTCCAGCACCTGGCAGGTGGACGTGGCTGAGGACAGGTACGGGGACCGGGCTGGTGGCTACCCGGGTGATGGGTATCCGGGTGATCGGTTCGAGGAGGAGCGGCTCGTGGACGCTGCGGCCACGGACACCGAGCGGGCGGCCGAATCGGCGCTCCGCCCCAAGGTGTTGGCCGAGTTCGTGGGCCAGGAGAAGCTGCGGAGGCAGCTCAAGCTCGTGCTGGATGCCGCCCGGCTGCGCGGCAACGCCCCGGACCACGTGCTGCTCTCCGGCCCGCCGGGACTCGGGAAGACCACGCTCGCCATGATCATCGCGGCGGAGACCACCGGATCGCTCCGCCTCACCTCCGGACCCGCCATCCAGCACGCCGGTGACCTGGCGGCCATCCTCTCCTCCCTGCAGGAGGGGGACGTGCTGTTCATCGATGAGATCCACCGCCTCGCCCGCCCGGCGGAGGAGATGCTCTACCTCGCGATGGAGGACTTCCGCGTGGACGTGGTGGTGGGCAAGGGGCCCGGCGCCACCTCGATCCCGCTGACGCTCCCGCGGTTCACCGCCGTGGGGGCCACCACCCGCGCGGGCCTGCTGCCGGCGCCGCTGCGGGACCGCTTCGGACTCACCGGGCACCTGGAGTTCTACACCGACGGCGAACTGGAGCAGGTGCTGGCACGCTCCGCATCGCTGCTGGGCGTGCGCCTGGATCCCGAGGCGGGCGCGGAGCTGGCCTCCCGCTCCCGGGGCACGCCGCGCATCGCGAACCGGTTGCTCCGCCGGGCGCAGGACTGGGCGGAGGTGCACGGGAACGGCTCGCTGGACATGGACGCCACCCAGGCGGCGCTCGAGCTCTTCGAGGTGGACCCGCGGGGGCTCGACCGGCTGGACCAGGCGGTGCTGAACGCGTTGTGCCGGCGCTTTGGTGGTGGGCCCGTGGGGCTCGGCACCCTCGCGGCCGCCGTGTCCGAGGAGCCGGAGACCGTGGAAACCGTGGTGGAACCATTCCTGGTGCGGGAAGGAATGATGTCCCGCACACCCCGCGGACGGGTGGCCACCGGCGCCGCGTTCGCGCACCTCGGCATGGCCGCTCCCGGGCAGGATGGGACGCTTTTCACCTAGGAGAACGCGGCCGGGTGATTTCGGCGCTACTGCGTGAGGGCCTAGACTCGGGCCCGGACCAGCCGCGCGTGGCGGACGTGTGGTGACAGCGTGAGGAATAGGGAACACATGGAACTGATCTTGATGGTGGCCGTCTTCGGCTTCCTCATCTGGTGGATGTCACGCTCTGCCAAGAAGCAGCGCCTGGCGCAGGAGGAGGCACGCGACGCGGCCCTCGTGGTGGGCGCGAACGTGCGCACGATCGGCGGATTCTTCGGCACCGTGGTGGACATCGACGGCGATGCGATCACCTTGGAGAGCCCCTCCGGCGTGGAGACCGTGTGGTTCCGCGGCGCCATCCAGGGCCCCGCCGAGCTCCCCCTTGCCTCCACGATGCCGGACTACGGGACCGAATCGGACCTGGGCTCCGGCCTGGAGACCGGCGAGCCCGTGGACGTGACCGACCCCG
>CAZTOM010000120.1:2639-4542 GCA_964615555.1 uncultured Actinomycetaceae bacterium | reverse complement strand
CGAGGACCCGATCGAGAAGCGCGACCGGGACGACGCCTAACCAGTTAGAAGGCACTCCAGTGTCAACACCCTCCACACCCGGACGCGCGTCCGGGAAGACCGGCAGGCCCGCAGGCAGCACGCGGGACGGAAGGCCCTCCGGTAGCCCGCGCGACGGCAGGCCAGCGGACAGGGCGCGGAACGGAAAGCCCGCGGAGAGGCAGGCCCGACCCGCGCGCACCCTGCTCGGACTCGGGGTCCTCCTCCTCGTGCTCGCCGGAACCCTGCTGGGCGGCATCCAGTTCTCCGACGCCGAGCCCACCCCGAAGCTCGCCCTCGACCTCGAGGGCGGAACCCAGCTCATCCTGACCCCCCGGACCACCGACGGATCCTCGATCGGGGACGAGGACATCAACCAGGCGATCAGCATCATCCGCCAGCGCGTGGACGCCTCCGGGGTGGCCGAGGCGGAGATCACCCGACAGGGACAGCAGAACATCGTGGTAGGACTCCCCGGCCAGCCGGACCAGGCCACCCTGGACCTGGTGCGCCAGTCCGCCCAGATGCGCTTCCGGCCGGTCCTCATCCAGGGGGAGCCCGGCGCCATCACGCCGGACATCGCCCGCGCCATCCAGCAGCAGCAGGCCGGCGAGGAGGTCACCCCGATCGACCCGGACGCGCCCGCGCCCACCCGCCAGGAGGTGGAGGAGGCCGCCTTCCTGGTAGCGGACTCGAACGGGGACGGGACGCTCTCCACGGAGCCGGCCGCCACCCCCGCCCACAACTCCGACATGTCATGGATCAGCGAGCAGCTCGAGTACGAGTACTGGGCCCTCGACTGCACCGACCCGGCCAACCTCGCGGGAGGCGACACCTACGACCCGGCGAAGCCCGCCGTGGCATGCTCCACCGAGGGGACCGCCAAGTACGTGCTCGGACCCACCGAGCTGGAGGGCACCGACCTCGACGGCGCCACCTCGGGACCGAAGCTCACCCCCACCGGCGCGGTGACCAACCAGTTCATCGTGAACCTCGACTTCGACTCCGATGGCGCCGCCAAGTTCCTGGACGTCACCACCCGGATCGCGCAGCTCGGCACCCCGCAGAACCAGTTCGCGATCGTGCTGGACGGCCTCGTGGTCTCCGCCCCCAGCGTGAACGCCCCGATCCCCGGAGGCCAGGCGTTCATCGAGGGCCCCAACTTCACGCGGGACAACACCGCCACGCTCGCCAACCAGCTCTCCTTCGGCTCACTCCCGCTGAACTTCGTGGTGCAGAGCGAGGAGCAGATCTCCGCCACCCTCGGAATCGAGCAGCTGGAGCGCGGCATCCTGGCCGGCCTGATCGGGCTCGGCCTCGTGGTGGTCTACATGCTCTTCCAGTACCACGCGCTCGGGTTCGTGGCCCTCGCCTCGCTCACGGTGGCAGCCCTCCTGTCCTACCTGACGATCGCGGTGCTCTCATGGACCACCGGCTACCGGCTCTCACTGGCCGGTGTGGCGGGCCTCATCGTGGCGATCGGCGTGACCGCGGACTCCTTCATCGTCTACTTCGAGAGGATCCGCGACGAGGTCCGGGAGGGCCGCCGCCTCAAGGACGCCGTGGACTACGGCTGGGTCCGTGCCCGCCGCACAATCCTCGCCTCTGATGCGGTGAACTTCCTCGCCGCCGTGGTGCTCTACTTCCTGGCCGTGGGCGGCGTGCGCGGCTTCGCATTCACGCTCGGCCTCACCACGATCATGGACCTCGTGGTGGTCTTCCTCTTCACCCACCCGGTGATGCAGCTCCTCATCAAGACCGAGTTCTTCGGGCAGGGCAAGCGCTTCTCCGGGCTCGATCCCGAGCAGCTCGGCGCCTCGAGCGCCACCTACCGGGGACGGGGACGCTTCGGACCCCCACGCGGAGTGGAGGAGGTGCGCGTCCC
>CAZTOM010000120.1:0-2539 GCA_964615555.1 uncultured Actinomycetaceae bacterium | reverse complement strand
GAGGCGGGCACGGAGCCCGGTGAGGTGGCAGGGGAAGGCGGGGACGCCGTCGCCCGCAAGAAGAAGGCAAAGGAAGAGCGCACGCCCGTGCCAGCCGCCGAGGGCGCGTTCGCAGGCATGAGCATCGCGGAGCGCCGCGCGGCGCAGCGCGAGCTGGAGAAGGCCGAGGCCGAGGTTGCGCGGATGGAGGGGGACGCCTGATGTTCAGCTTTGCGCGATGGGGCAACGAGCTCTACTCCGGGGAGAAGTCCTACGACATCGTGGGGCGCCGCCGCCTGTGGTTCCTGATCGCCACCGTGGGTGTGGTGCTCTCCTTCCTCATCCTCCTGCTCAAGGGCATGAACCTGGGCATCGAGTTCCGCGGCGGCACCGAGTTCACGGTGTCGAACGCGGCCACCACCTCCTCCCTACCGGCCACCGAGGTGCTCTCGGACGCCGGGGTGAGCGACATCCGCACCGCCGTGGTGGGCGGATCCTCGCTACGCATCCAGACCGAGGCCCTCGACGCCGAACGCGTGGAGGCCCTGCGCGGCGAGCTGGCGACCGCCTACGGCGTGGACGTGGGGGAGATCACCTCCACGTTCGTGGGACCGGCATGGGGCGCGGACGTGACCACGAAGGCCCTGCAGGGGCTCCTGATCTTCCTGGTGCTCGTGACGATCGTGATGAGCATCTACTTCCGGTCCTGGCGAATGTCCGTGGCCGCCGTGGTGGCCCTGCTGCACGACCTCGCGATCACCGTGGGCGCCTACGCGCTGATCGGGTTCGAGGTGACCCCGGCCTCCGTGATCGGATTCCTCACGATCCTCGGGTACTCCCTCTACGACACCGTGGTGGTGTTCGACAAGGTGCGGGAGAACGCCGCCGGGGTGACCGAGCAGCACGACCACACCTACGCCGAGGCCGCGAACCTGGCCGTGAACCAGACGCTCGTGCGCTCCATCAACACCTCCGTGGTGGGAGTGTTGCCCGTGGCGGCGATCCTGTTCGTGGGCGCATTCCTCCTGGGCGCGGGCACGCTGAAGGACATCGCGCTCGCGCTGTTCGTGGGAATGCTGGTCTCCACGATCTCCTCAATCTTCCTGGCCACCCCGCTCGAGGTGGTCCTGCGGCAGCGCGAGGAGTCCATCCGCGAGCACACTGCCGACATCCACGCGCGCCGCGCCGCAGGTGGGCCCGTGATCGAACTGACGACGGACCGCAAGGGCCGTACCGTGAGGACTGCAGCCGTCCCCGTCTCGGCCAGCTCCGGCGAGGTGCCGGACCCGGACGAGGTGGAGGCGGCAGACGCCGAGGCGGTGGCGCGCTCGGTGGGACGCACGAACGTGGTAGCCGGAGGCCACAAGGGAACCGCGGCGCAGCCCAAGCGAAAGAAGAGGTCGAAGAGATGAGCCAGGACTTCGAGGCCCTTGCGGACCTGATCCACGAGAACCTCCGCGAGATTCCCGACTACCCGGACGAGGGCGTGCTCTTCCGGGACATCACGCCACTGCTCGCCAACGGCCCCGCGTTCGCCGAGGTGATCCACACGATCGCCCGGCACTACGAGGGCCGGGTGGACGCGGTGGCGGGCCTCGAGTCGCGTGGGTTCATCCTCGCCGCCCCGATCGCCGTGGAGATGGGCGTAGGCATGATCACCATGCGGAAGGCCGGCAAGCTGCCGCCCCCGGTGATCGGCGTGGACTACGCACTCGAGTACGGCAGCGCCCGCCTCGAGGTGCGCCCGGACACCATCCACGAGGGCCAGCGGGTCCTCATCATCGACGACGTGCTCGCCACCGGCGGCACCGCACTGGCTGCCATCGAGCTCGTGGAGCAGTCCGGCGGGTCCGTGACCGGCGTGGTGGTGCTCATGGAGCTGCTCGGCTTGGGCGGCCGGCCCAAGCTCGAGGGCTATGACGTGGAGACCATGCTCGCGTACTGACCTGGGAGCTCCGGGTCCCGCGGCGTGGAGCGGGGTGAAAGAGGGCCTAGTGGCGCGCCGCAGTGTCCGCGTGGCGAGCCGCCCGGGTGGGGATGTGCCCGAGTGGCGCCAGGGAGTCCTAGGATTGGTCCATGGCAGAGCGTGAACGTGAGCAGGGGATCGAGCTCCCCACTCAGTCCATGCTGTCCCGGCTAGTGAGGTTCGGCTCGCGCCCACCCAACGTGCCCGCCCCGATCGAGCCGCTCGTGGCGGCCCTGTGGGCCAACCACCCCCGCGAGGACATCAGCGTCATCATCCGGGCCTACGAGGTGGCGGAGAAGGCCCACTCCGGGCAGATGCGCCGCTCCGGGGACCCCTACATCACCCACCCCGTGGCCGTGGCCACGATCCTCGCGGAGATCGGGCTGTTGCCCACCACGCTCGCCGCCGCCCTGCTGCACGACACGGTGGAGGACACGGAGTACTCCCTCACCCAGCTCACCAAGGACTTCGGGGCGGAGATCGCTGGACTGGTGGACGGGGTCACCAAGCTGGACAAGGTCACCTACGGGGACGCCGCCCAGGCCGAGACCGTGCGCAAGATGATCGTGGCGATGAGCCGAGACATCCGCGTGC
>CAZTOM010000119.1:3903-7525 GCA_964615555.1 uncultured Actinomycetaceae bacterium | reverse complement strand
GGTCTGCTTCAGGCGACCCACCACCACGCGCACGGGCTCGTCCAGGTGGGGCTGAAGATCATCCACCCGCTGCGAGAGGGTGGCCACGCGCACGGTCTTCCCGTGGACCACGCGGCCGGAAGTGGGGGTGAGCGAGCCGTCGATGAGGTGGAGCAGCGTGGACTTGCCGGCGCCGTTCACCCCGAGCACGCCGGTGCGCTCCCCGGGCGCGAGCTTCCAGTCGATCCCGCGGAGCACCTCGTTGTTCCCGTAGGAGACGCCCGCCTCGTGGAGTTCCACCACGCGCTTGCCGAGCCGCGCCACTGCGAGCGATCGCAGCGCAATATCATCCCGCAGCGGGGGCACGTCCGCGATCAGCGCGTTGGCGGCATCGATCCGGAACTTGGGCTTGGACGTGCGGGCCGGGGCGCCGCGGCGCAGCCACGCGAGCTCCTTGCGGGCCAGGTTCTGGCGGCGCTGCTCCACTACGGCCGCCTGCCGGTCCCGCTCCACGCGTTGCAGTACGTAGGCCGCGTACCCGCCCTCGAACGGCTCCACCCTGCGCGAGTGGACCTCCCACGTGGTGGTGGCCACCTCATCCAGCAGCCAGCGGTCGTGGGTCACCAGCAGCAGGCCGCCGGCGGTGCGCGGCCAGCGCTGCTTCAGGTGCGCGGCGAGCCACGTGATTGCCTCCACGTCCAGGTGGTTGGTGGGCTCGTCCAGGGCCAGCACGTCCCACTCCGGGCCCGCCAGCAGCCGCGCGAGCGCCACCCGCCGCCGCTGCCCGCCCGAGAGCTCGTCCAAGGGCGCCTCCCACGGGAGGCCGGTGAGCAGGCCGGAGATCACGTCCCGTACCCGCGCGTCCCCCGCCCACTCGTGTTCCGCCCGCTCCCCCACGACGGCGGAGCCCACCGTGGTCCCGGGCGCGAACGTGTCGCTTTGGTCCAGTACACCCACGCGGATCCCGCCGCGGTGGGTGACCCGGCCGGAGGTGGGTTCGAGGGTGCCGGCGAGCATGCGGATGAGGGAGGACTTGCCGTCGCCGTTGCGGCCCACGATCCCGATCCGGTCTCCCTCGTTCACGCCGAGCGAGACCGAGTCGAAGACGGTGCGGGTGGGGAATTCGAGATGCAGGGCCTCTGCCCCGAGGAGGTGCGCCATGGTGGAACCAAGGCTATCTGGGGCGGGGCGGCCTGCGCGTCACGCGATGTGGGCGCCGGAGACGGGCCCGCGAGCCGCGATGCACTCGGCGGTGGGGACGGCCTCCTGCATGAGCTCGGTGAGCGAGTCCAGGCAATCGTCCTGGGAGACGTACACGGCGATGGTGGGGCCGGACCCGGAGACGATCGCGGGCAGCGAGGCGCGCGTGCAGGCGTCCATGATGGCGCGGGCATCGGAGTGCATGGCGAGCGCGCACTCGGCGAGGTCGTTGCGGGCGTGGCGGGCCACGTAGTCCGTGTCCCCCTGGGCGAGGGCGGCGAGGAACCGGTCGTCCACCTCGGGGACCTCGGGAGGGTCCAGGACCTCGCGGTCGAAGCGCCGGAAGACGTCCGGGGTGGACAGGCCGCGCTCCTGGGTCACGAACACCCACGAATAGCGCCCGCGGCTGAGGAGCGGGGTGAGCCGGTCACCCCTCTCGATCCCGAGCGCGGTGCCGCCCATGAGGCAGAAGGGCACGTCCGCGCCGAGCCGCGATCCGAGCTCCAGGAGTTCGTCCTGCCCGAGCGCCAGGTCCCACAGCCGGTCCAGCGCCACCAGGGTGCCCGCGGCGTCCGCGGAGCCCCCGGCCATGCCGCCGGCGATCGGGATGCGCTTGTCCACAAAGATGTCCGCGCCCTCGTCCACCCCCGCGTAGTCCGCGAGCATCCGTGCGGCGCGCAGCGCGAGGTTCGCGCCGTCCACCGGCAGGTCTGCTCCACGCCCACCCATCTGCAGGGTGAGCTCGTCCGCGGGGCGCACCGTGACCGTGTCGTAGAGATCCACCGACTGAAAGACGCTGGCCAGCGGATGGTAGCCATCCGGGCGTATCCCCCCCACGGCCAGATACAGATTCACCTTTGCAGGTGCTCGTACTGAAACCGTCATACGTGGCAGAATCTCACGGTTTGCCGGGTCTCGCAGCCCGGCACCCACCCCTACTGCCCGCGTGCCGCCGCGATCTGCGCGAACTCCACGATGGTGAGCGTCTCACCCCTGCGGGTGGGGTCAATACCGGCCCCCCGTATGGCCTGTTCGGCGTCCGGCGCGCTCCCCGCCCAGCCCGCGAGGGCCGCCCGCAGCGTCTTCCGGCGCTGTGCGAAGGCCGCATCCACGACGGCGAACACCGCCTCCCGTTCGACGCCCAGGTGGTCCGCCCTCACCTCCGCTGGCTGGGCCGCCGTCACCTGCTCCGGCTGGTCCGCTCTCGCCTCCGCTGGCTCACCGTCCGGCGCGGTTCCTCCGGTCTCCGGGTGGCGGACAATCCGCACGAGCGCGGAGTCCACGTTCGGCACGGGCCAGAACACGGTGCGGGAGATCATGCCGGCCATGGTGGCGCTGCCGTACCACGCCACCTTCGCCGAGGGGGAGCCGTACACCTTGGTCCCCGGCGGGGCGGCGAGGCGCTCGGCCACCTCCGCCTGGACCATGACGAGCACCTCCTGAATGGAGGGAAGGTTCGCGAGCAGCGTGAGGATCACCGGGGTGGCCACGTTGTAGGGCAGGTTCGCCACGAGCTTGGTGGGGACGTACCCCTCCCCCTCCCCCTCCCCAGACTCCCCCGCGCTGTTGCCGATAATCGTCGCTTCCCGTACTGCCTCGCCCGCCTCACTGACGGAGGGAGTGAGCGGAATCGGGGACGTAGAGGCGGGTGGGGAGCCAAGGTCCGCTGCGGAGCGGATGGTGAGCGCGTCCGCCGTCACCACGGTGAGGCGCCCCGCCGCCTCGGGCATGAACCGCTCCACGGTCCCCGGTAGGGCGGCCGCAAGGGCGGGGTCGATCTCCACGGCCACCACGCGGGCGCCGGCCTCGAGGAGTGCGAGGGTGAGGGACCCGAGTCCGGGACCCACCTCGAGGACCACATCCCCGGGCTCCACTCCCGCCACGCGCACGATGCGCCGCACGGTCCCGGCGTCGTGGACGAAGTTCTGCCCGAGGCGCTTGGTGGGGCGCACGCCGAGCGTCTCGGCGAGGGAGCGGATGTCCGCAGGAGTCAGCAGGGCCACGCACTGCACGTTAGCGGATCGGCAGCCCGCTCCTGCACGCGGGAACGCCACAGGGCCGCCCGGCCGGGTGGCGCGGGCGGCCCTGTGGGATCAGATCAGTACCAGTTGCGGGCCACGGAGTGGTTCCACGCACCGCACGCAGTGCCGTAGCGGCCGGCGATGTAGTCCAAGCCCCACGCGATCTGCGTGGCCGGGTTGGTACGCCAGTCGGCACCGTGGGTGGCCATCTTGTTGCCCGGCAGCGACTGCGGGATGCCGTAGGCGCCAGAGGAGGGGTTCTGGGCGTAGGGGTTCCAGTTGGACTCCTTCTGCCACAGGGAGTACAGGCAGTTCCACTGCTCGCCGGTCCATCCGCGGGCGGCGGCCATGGACTGGCCGAGTGCCACCACGTCACCGGTGTAGGCGGGCGCGGCGGGGGCGGCAGGCCGGGCGGGCGCGGA
>CAZTOM010000119.1:0-3803 GCA_964615555.1 uncultured Actinomycetaceae bacterium | reverse complement strand
GCTGCGACCACCACGGGGCGCTCCTTGGTGCCCACCTCCACAACCTTGTCCACGCGCTCCCGCACCAGGACGGAGGCGAGGACCTCGCGGGAGGACTCCTCCCCATCCACGAGGCTGATGGCGTAGGTGGTCACGGTCAGGCCGTCAACACCCTCGGTGGTCACCCGCTTCTGGTCCTTGTACAGGGCGTCGGTCTTCACCTCGACGGTCTCGTAGGCGTCCACCACCTCCTCGACCACCTGGTCTCCGGAGACGCGCTGGATGGTCACCTGCTGACCGGGCTCCAGCTCGGAGCCGAGCGGCGCGGAGACGATGTCATCCGCGTCCACCACGATCCCGGCGTCCGCGAGTGCCTCGGCGAGGGTGCGGGCGTTGGACTCGATGGGGACCTCGGTGCCGTCCACGTAGACGGAGAAGGCGGCAAGCGGGCCGGGCTCGAGGGCCTGGCGGCCTGCGAGGAAGTCACGGGAGGACATGGTGGTCATCTCGCCGCGCATGTCCCAGGTGGTGGTGTCCCCGGAGGCGAGCGCGAGCTGGACCTCGGCCGCCTCGGCGGCCGCGTCGTCGGGGGTGAGCGCGCGGGCCACCACGAATCCGGTCATGCCGAGGGCGAGTGCGCCCACCATGGTGGCGCGGGCCGTCGCGGTGAGCGCGGCGCGCGTAGCGGAGTCCCTGCGGAGCGACCCGGTGGTCGTTTCCGCGGTCTTCAGCGGTTCAGTCACAAGCGTTCCTGTTCGGGAGGGATCACAGGTTCAAGGACGACCGTAACCCAACTGTTATCTCCGGGGGAACACATTGGTCACGTCAGATCGGTCACGTCCCCCCGTTCGCGCAGGTGGGGACGGTGCCCGCGG
The DNA here is from genome assembly GCA_964615555.1 of uncultured Actinomycetaceae bacterium. Taxonomy (GTDB): domain Bacteria; phylum Actinomycetota; class Actinomycetes; order Actinomycetales; family Actinomycetaceae; genus JAAZBW01. The sequence goes on along the minus strand of CAZTOM010000119.1, from coordinate 2,949 downwards.
TGCGGACCCGCGGAATTCATGGCAACAGGTACTGGGCGGCGTTACGCGGCCGTGAACCAGTCCCCGTAGACCCGGCGGGTGTTCGCGAGGATGGTCTGGCACGCCTGGGTGAGTTCCATCCCCATCTGTTCCGCCACCACGCGCACGGTGTGCGTCATGACGTAGGAGGCGTTGGGGCGCCCGCGGTAGGGGGCGGGGGTGAGGTAGGGGGCGTCCGTCTCCACCAGCACGTGGTCCCGGCTCATCGCCGCGCAGGCCCGGCGGAGGTCCTCGTTCGCCTTGAAGGTGATGGGGCCGGCAAACGAAGCGAACCAGCCGTGCTCGTTCAGGATGCCGGCGAATTCCGCGTCCCCCGTGAAGCAGTGGAACACGGTGCGCTCGGGGGCGCCGTCGTCGAGGAGGGTCTCCACCACCTCACGGTTGGCCTCCCGGTTGTGGATCTGGAGGGGCAGGCCCAGTTCCTTGGCGAGCGCGATGTGATCGCGGAAGGAGCGGCGCTGCTGCTCGAGGCCCACGGCGGCGGTGCGGAAGAGGTCCATGCCAGTCTCCCCGATTGCCACCACGTGCTCGGGGTTGGCGGTGGCGAGTTCGGCGACCTTGGCGATGGCGTCGTCGAGGGAGACCTCGCGGTGGTGGTCCGCGAGCTCCTGTACCCAGCCGTCCGGGGCCGTCTCGATGACGCCGGCGTGGCGCGGGGCCTCGTTCGGGTGGATGGCGATGGCGGCGGCGATGGGACGCCAGTCGCGGGCGAGCTGGACGGCGTGCTCAAGGCCGGGGTACTCGCAGCCGGAGTGGATGATGCCCACGATGCCGGCGCGTTCCGCGCGTTCGATCTGCACGTCCACGGGGAGGGTCTCCACCCCGTCCGGGAGCTCTACGGCGTCATCGCCCTGGTCCGGGAAGTGGGTGTGGTTGTCCACCACCGGGGAGGGGAGCTGGTCCGCCTCCGGCGGGAAGGTGACGGGCTTGGGTGCCTTGCGTGCCTTGCCGGGCTTGGGGCGGGGGCCCTCCTGCGCGGCAGGCTGCGGGATGTGGTTCGACATGGGAGCGGCTCAGGCCTCCGTCCCCGGCTCCAGTCCCATCCGGGCGAGCTCCTCGGCCACGATCCCCTCGTCCAACTTCGTGAACACGGGGGTGGGCTTCGCGATCGGGGCGCCCACCGTGACCTCGCGGAACTCCCACGCCGGGACGCCCGAGTAGTCGCCAGTGATCACGAGGTGCGCGGGGCCGCCGCCGAGGTCCTCCACCTGCTCCGCGCGCGGCAGGGGCGCGATCTCGCCGCTGCCGCCGAACATCGCATCGATCGCGTTGGAGGAGTGGGGCAGGTAGGGGGAGAACATGAGGTCCAGGTTGGAGACCGCCGTGGCGAGCGTGTGCAGGATCGTGGCGAGCCGCTCGCGTTGGGACTCGTCCTTGAGCTTGAAGGGCTCCGTGCGGGCCACGTACGCGTTCGCCTCACCCACGAGCCGCATGAGCTCGTTGATGCCCGCCTTGAAGCGGTGGTGCTCGATGTGGGTGCCCACCGCCTCGAAGCCGGCGCGGATCTGGTCCAGGAGGTCCTGGTCGATCTCCTTGAGGGGCCCGGGGGCCGGGATCTCACCGAAGTTCTTCGCGATCATCGCGGCCGTACGGTTTACGAGGTTGCCCCACGCGGCCACGAGCTCGGAGTTGGTGCGGCGCAGGAACTCCGCCCACGTGAAGTCCGAGTCCTGGTTCTCCGGGCCGGCGGCGGCGATGAAGTAGCGCAGGGCGTCCACCTGGTAGCGCTCCAGGAAGTCCCCCACGAGGATCACCACGCCGCGCGAGGTGGAGAACTTGTCCCCCTCCATCGTGAGGTACTCGGAGGAGACCACCTCGGTGGGCAGGTTGAGGGTGCCGTAGGGGCCGGGCTCGCCGCCGCGGCTGCCGGCACCGTTGTAGCCGAGCAGCTCGGCGGGCCAGATCTGGGAGTGGAAGACGATGTTGTCCTTGCCCATGAAGTAGTAGGAGCGGGCCTCCGGATCGTTCCACCAGCGGCGCCACGCCTCCGGGTCCCCGGTGCGGCGGGCCCACTCGATGGAGGCGGAGAGGTAGCCGATCACGGCGTCAAACCAGACGTAGAGGCGCTTGGTGGGCTGGTCCTCCCAGCCGGGCACGGGGATGCCCCAGTCGATGTCCCGGGTGATCGCGCGCGGGCGGATCTCGTCCAGGATGTGCTGGGAGAACTTGATGACGTTGGGGCGCCACAGGCCGGTGGCCTCGCGGTCGTCCAGGAACACCTGCAGTGCGTCGGCGAGCGCGGGCAGGTCCAGGAAGTAGTGGGTGGTGTCGATGAACTTGGGGGTCTCCCCGTTGACGCGGCTCCTCGGCTCGATCAGGTCCGTGGCATCGAGCTGGTTCCCGCAGTTGTCACACTGGTCCCCGCGGGCACCCGTGTACTTACAGATGGGGCACGTGCCCTCGATGTAGCGGTCCGGCAGGGTGCGGCCGGTGGAGGGGCTCACGGCGGCCTGCGTGGTCTGCTCCACCAGGTAGCCGTTGTCCCGCACCACCTTGAACATGTTCTGCACCACCTCGTAGTGGTTGGTGGTGGTGGTCCGCGTGAACAGGTCGTAGGTGAGGCCGAGCTTCACGAAGTCGTTGACGATCACCTCGTTGTTCACGTCCGCGAGCTCGCGCGGGCCCATCCCCTGCTGCTCGGCGGCCACGAGGATGGGCGTGCCGTGCTCGTCCGTACCGGAGACCATCAGGACGTCGTGGCCCCGCATCCGCATGTACCGGCTGAACACATCCGAGGGGATGCCGAAGCCGGCGACGTGTCCGATGTGGCGGGGGCCCGACGCGTAGGGCCACGCGACGGCAGAGAGGATCGAAGCCATGGGTTCAATCCTAGTGGTCGCCCCGCCGCCCCTCCCCGGACCCGTGGTCCCGCCCGGGGCCGCCCCTCCCCGGACCCGTGGTCCCGCCCGG
>CAZTOM010000118.1:0-7556 GCA_964615555.1 uncultured Actinomycetaceae bacterium | reverse complement strand
GAAGTTGGCGAACACGTCCTGGACATCGTCCACGTCCTCGAGCGCGTCGATCAGCTTCATGATCTTCTCCACGCCGTCGCGGTCCAGTTCCACCTCGGTGGCGGGAACCCACTGCACCTCCGCGGAGTCGTACTCGAAGCCGGCCTCCTGGACGGCCTTGCGGACCTCCACGAGTGCGTTGGGCTCGGACTGGATCTCGAACGCGTCCCCGTTGTCCTCCACCTCCTCGGCGCCGGCGTCCAGCACCGCGAGCAGCAGGTCGTCCTCGGTCACACCGTTGGCCTTGGGAACCTCCACCACGCCGCGGCGGGAGAAGAGGTAGGAGACCGAGCCCGGGTCCGCCATGGTCCCGCCGTTGCGGGTGACCGCCACGCGGACGTCCGCGGCGGCGCGGTTGCGGTTGTCCGTGAGGCATTCGATCAAGAGGGCCACCCCGCCGGGGCCGTAGCCCTCGTACATGATGGTCTCCCAGTGCGCACCCGAGGAGTCCTCACCGGAGCCACGCTTCACGGCACGGTCGATGTTGTCCGCCGGGACCGAGTTGCGCTTCGCCTTCTGGATGGCGTCATACAGGGTGGGGTTGCCCGCCGGGTCCCCGCCGCCGGTGCGCGCCGCCACCTCGATGTTCTTCACGAGGCGCGCGAACAGCTTGCCGCGCTTGGCATCGAGTGCCGCCTTCTTGTGCTTGGTCGTCGCCCACTTTGAGTGGCCAGCCATGGATCTCCTTCTTGGACACGTTCGATCCCCGGATACCCACGGGGATGTGCAGTGCGCCGAACTCCTGCACACGATTCTAACGCTCCGGCCGCCCCCTCCCCCGCCCAGCCCCCGGCGGCGCGTCAGTACGCCGTGCCGCGGTGGTTCGGTCCCGCTGGCTGGCGGTGGTTCGGTCCCGCTGGCTGGCGGTGGTTCGGTCCCGCTGGCCCGGCGCGTCAGTCCCGCTGGTCCTCCAGCCGCCTCACCACTCCGTCCCACCCGCCGACGACGCCCCTCGCCAGGCCCACCAGCTCGCCCGGATACAGGGTTGCCCCGCCCTCCTGTGCGGCCTCGAGCTCGGTGAGGTCCCACCAGCGGTACTCGTCCAGGAGCTGCACCTCCCACGCCGTCTGGCCGGAGGTGTCCAGCTCGCGGGCCTCCACGTGTGCCACGAAGAAGAGCTCGTCCTGCCGCACTGTGCGCAGGGCGAAGTCGAAGATCGCCGAACGCTCCGCCACCGGCCCCTCGAGTTCACCCGGCTCGAGCGAGATCCCGGTTTCCTCGAGGGCCTCGCGTGCGGCGCCGGCGCGGGCGTCCTCGCCGGGCTCGAGGCCGCCCCCCACGGTGAACCACCAGGAGCGGTCGGCCTTTCCCCAGTCGTGGCCGCGGATCAGCAGGAGACGGCCGCGTTCGTCGAAGAGCAGGACCCGTGCGCCGTTCCGGAAGAGCATCCCGTCCGGACCCGGCTGCCAGTCGTCCCCGAACACCGTGTCCGGATGCACGGCGGGGATTTCCGCTGCGTCCGCACGGGTATCGGGCGCGCCACCAGCAGGGCCGGGGTCGGTTTCGTGTAGGTCTGGCGCATCCCCACGGGATTCGGGAGCGCCTTCGCGCAGTCTCCGCGCGCCCTCGGGATTGGTGGGGGTCACTGGATTGCGGGCGTGCCGTAGAGCGCCGCACGCTGGGCGGTGAGCTCCTGGAGGAGGCGGGCCTGGTCGGCGTGGTCGAGCGGCATGGCGCGCCCGGAGGCGGCGCGCTCGCGGTTGTAGGCGAGTCGCGTGGCGGTGCGCTGCATGTCCTTCATCGCGTCCTCGCGGTTGAACTTGCGGGCCCACGAGAGCGCCCGTGCCCGCTCCTGGAAGGAGCCCAGCATGTGGGCCTCGTGCTCGGAGAGCCACCCGGCGCGGGCGAACTCGCTGGCCCGGCGCTTGATCATCTTGGACTCCTCGTAGCGCAGGTAGACCGCGGAGGCCGCGAGGATGAGGAGCATGGGGATCTGCAGCGCCCAGTAGACGAACGGCCGCGTGGTCGAGGAGAGCGTGGAGTAGTTCCACAGGGCGTGCAGCAGCATCGCGAGCACGAGCCCCAGGGGGAAGAGCCACGTCCACGCGAGGCGGTTGCGGTGGCGGGCGGCGATCCCGATGGTAATGCCCATCATGATCGTGAACGAGACGTGGGCGAAGGGGCCCTGGATGGCGCGGATCACGAACACATCCAGCAGGAGGTCGCCGTACTGGAGGAAGTAGCTGATGTTCTCCGTGAAGGCGAACCCGGCAGCAGACAGGGCGGAGTAGACCATCCCGTCCACCACGCCGTCGATGGCGCGTGGCCGCAGCCACAGGATCAGCAGCAGCACGATGCCCTTGGTGGTCTCCTCGGTGATGGGGGCCACCACGGAGACGGTGAGCGTCATGGCGGTCTGCGGGTCCGTGGTGGCCTGCAGGGTGGTCATCGCAATCGTGTTGAATACCAGCGAGAGCGTTCCGGAAACCCCCGCGCCCCACAGGAAGGCCAGCAGCAGCATGCCGCGCGGCTCCGGCTCCCAGCGGTCGATCCACAGCACCACCAGCACGATCACGGCGAGGGGGATGAGGGCGAGCCCGGTGGCCACTGCGGTGGCACCGGCCCCGTACCCACTGAGGAGCAGGGTGACGGAGGCCAGAATACCCAAGAGCCCGAGCGTGCCACCCACGATCTCAAGGGCGAGGGTGGTCTTGTTGCGGTCCGGAACCGGCTGCCAGGCGTTGCGCGGCTCGGCCGGCCGGGTCGCTGCGGAAGTCATGTGGTGACCCTAGGGCCTTTCGGCCCCCACGAACAAGGAACCTTCGGAGGCAACGGGGCTACTCAGGGCCTCGGTGGCTGCCCCCGTGGGAGGCCCTCAGCCCATCGGCTCCGGCAGGGCGTCGTCCATGTCGAATGTGACGTGGGCCGGGGTTCGAACTCCCGCCAGCCGTCCGAGCGGTGACCCGTGCACCTCCACGGCCTGGGCCACCCGGGAGTTGTGGAGGGTGCGGGCAACGCCCACCAGGCGCCAGCGCTCCACGAGCCGGTCCACGTGGTGGCGCAGTCCGGGATCATGCTCGGTGAGCTCGAGGAGTTGCGGGACGATCACCCGCAGGCCCCGGGTGAGCTCGGACTCGCAGAGGGCGCGCTCGCGCACCCTTTCCGGGCTCGGCTGCGCGCCGAGCTCGGGATAGTCGAGGTCCTCGTCTTCCAGGCAGCGTCCGGCGATGTCCACAAGGATCACCGCCGTGGCGGGATCGATATGGGGGCTCCGGGCAAGCTCGAGCGTCATGAGGGCGCGCGCCCGTAGGGACCTCTCGAGCATGGCTCCGGTGCGGATGACCTCCGTGTTCAGGATCTCCGCTCGCGAACGCACCCGCATCAGCACGATCGCCGAGATGGCGCCCAGCACCACCACGGCCAGGACCACCCATCCCACCCAGGTCATCGACGCCTCCTCCACGGCCAGCGACGCTGCCGCTTCACCAGGTGCTCCGGCACGTCGATCTCACCTCCGGAGGTGACGAGGCGGTAGACCTCGAGCACCCGGGAGGCCACCGAGTCCCAGTCGAACCGCGCGGACCATCCGGCAACCTCCTCCGGCGTGGGCGCGTCCCCGGCGAGCGTGTCCAGCAGCACCTGGGCGAGCGATCCCGAGTCCCCCACGGAGAACAGGCGCCCGGCCACCCCTCCCCCGGTCACATCGCGGAAGGCCGGGATGTCCGAGGCCACCACCGTGGCGCCTCCGGCCATGGCCTCCACCAGCACGATCCCGAAGGACTCGCCCCCCGTCTGGGGCGCCACGTAGATGTCCGCCGAGGCGAAGAGCGACTTCTTCTCCGCCTCGCTCACCTCCCCCAGGAAGGCAACCCGTTCCCCGTAGGCGGCCAGCTGCTCACGCACGCCGGCAGCCTCACCGCGCCCGGCAATGAGGAACCGGGCCTCGGGCACGTGCTGCAGGACGTGGCCCACGGCCCCGGCGAAGACCGGCAGGCCCTTGCGCGGCTCGTCGAGCCGGCCGAGGAAGCAGATGGTGGGCGCCCCTCCGTGCCTGCGCCCCATCCACTGCTCGCGCGGCCCCGCCTGGCGGAAGGAGGCGAGGTCCACCCCGTTCGGGATCACCACCGCATCCCCTCCCAGGTGGTCCGCCACCGTGCGGCGGGCCGCCTCCGAGACGGCGATGCGAGCACCGATCTTCTCAAGCGAACGCTGCGCGGCGGGTGCCACGAAGCTCATGGCGCGCGAGCGGTCCTGCGAGCTGTGGAAGGTGGCCACGATCGGCACCTTCGACTGCCACAGCGCCAGCAGCCCGAGCGAGGGCGCGAGCGGTTCGTGGATGTGCACGATCTCGAAGCGGTGCTCCGCCAGCCACCGCGAGACGTGCGAGGAGGCCGCTGGCCCGAAGGAGAGCCGCGCCACCGATCCGTTGTAGGGGATCGCGATGCTCCCCCCGGCCGGCACCACGAAGTCGGGCAACTCGTCCGTTTCCTCGGCGGGCGCCAGCACGGAGACCTCGTGCCCGCGGTCCAGGAGCTCCTCCGCGAGGTCGCGGATGTGGAACTGCACTCCCCCCGGCGCGTCGAACGAGTAGGGGCACACGATCCCGATCCTCACCCGGCATCCCCTCCACGCGCGCCGTCCGTACCAGCCTCGTCCCCGACGTCGGAGACGTCCATACCAGCGCGAGTCCCGCCGTCGGAAACGTCCGCACGAGCCTCGCCCCCGACGTCGGGAACGTTCGTACCAGCGCGAGTCCCGCCGTCGACGGCGTCGCTCGCCTTGGCGTCGCGGCGGGCGAGGCGTTCGGGGTCGAGGTCCGTCACGAAGACCTTCTGGAGCATGTGCCAGGAGGTGGGGAAGCGGCGGATGTAGGAGGCGAGCTCGTCCACCCACGCCTGGGTGAGCGCGGCGATGCGCTCGTGGGACTCGATGGGGCGGCCGCCCACCTCCTCGGGGGTGGTGATGGGGCCGTGGAACTCGAGGTCGATGCCCCAGCGGAGGCGGCCGTCGCGGCCCTCGATCTGATCTGAGCGGATGCCCACGAAGTAGAGCGGGATCCGTGCCGCCAGCGCGACCGCGGCGGGTCCGGCGGCGAACAGGGCCTTCTCACCGGCGAGGTCCACCTCGACGCCCTTCGTGGTGAGGTCCCGGTCGGCGAGGAGGCAGACGGCACGGCGGTCGGCCACGGCGCGGCGGACCAGTTGCCGGAACACGTTCTGGCCCTTCTCCAGGGCGAGGACCTCCATGCCGAGGCTCTCGCGGAAGGCGAGGAACTCCAGGAACAGGCTCTCCGGTTCCAGCTTCTCCGCCACGGTGAGGACGGTGGCGTGGTTGGCGCACACCCAGGCGCCCGCAATGTCCCAGTTGCCCGTGTGGCCGAGCGCGAGCACCACGGATCCCTTCCGCAGGTCCTCCTCGGAGGTGGCGGTGTGGTGGGCGCGGACGCGGTCGGCGAGGTCCTCGGGGTTGGAGAACTTGGGCAGGAGGAAGGCTTCGGCGTAGTAGCGGCCGTACTCCACCATCCCTTGGTGGGCGAGCTCGTCCAGTTCTGCCGGCGTGGCGTCCGGGCGGATCCGGGAGAGGTTCGCCCGCAGTTGGCGGTATCCGGCCGTGTTGCGGCGGGCCGAGAGGCGCGAGGAGGCGGTGGTGATCCCGCGCACCAGCGACTCGGGCAGGCGCGGGGCCGCCCGCCAGGCTGCGTGGTAGAGCCGTCCCAGGTCAGGCGCCATCGGGACCTCCCTCGGGTTCGGCGCACCCGCGCGGACCCGCTGGATCCGGTTCGGGCGCGGACTGCTGCCGTGCGGCCACGTCCTGCTGGTAGACGGCGTACATACGCTGGATCACGGTGATGAGTGAAGCGAGGGCGGCATAGCCCACGCCCACGGCGAAGACCCACTCGGGCATCCCGAGGCCCACGAGGAAGAGAGCCACGAGGGTGATGATGAGCCGGTCGGCGCGCTCGGCGATCCCCACGGACGCGGTGAATCCCACGGCCTCCGCACGGGCGCGGGCGTAGGAGACGATCAGGGCGAGCGGCACGAGGGCGAGGGAGAAGCCGAACGCCCACGGTCCTGCCGCACTCTCCATGGTGAGGGCGTACAGGGCCATCGAGGTGTAGATCGCGGCGTCCCCGAACCGGTCCATCGTGGAGTCCAGGAATGCCCCCCACTTGGAGGTCCGGCCCATGTGGCGGGCCATGATCCCGTCGATCGAATCGGTGAGGAGGATCAGCCCGAGCGCGAGGGGTGCCACCACGATGTGGCCGCGCGCGAGCAGCCCGAACGCGATCGCCACCGTGAGCACGGTCCCGGTGACCGTCACCACGTCCGGGGAGACCCCGGCGCGCACCAGGAGCCGGGCGAGGGGCCCGAACACCGTGGACGTGAACGAGCGGCCGCGCCGTCCAAGAACCATCAGCCCTCCCAGGCCTCAGCGAGCAGCTTCCGGGTCTCCCCCAGCACCACGGGCAGTGCCTTGGTCTGGGCGATGATCGGGAAGAAGTTGGCGTCCCCCGTCCACCGGGGCACCACGTGCTGGTGGAGGTGCGCGGCGATTCCCGCCCCGGCCACCTCCCCCTGGTTGATCCCCAGGTTGAAGCCGTGCGGCGCCGAGGCCCGCTGGAGCGCCTGCATGGAGGCCGCGGTGAGCTCCCCCATCTCGGCCCGCTCCTCCCCCGTGAGGTCCGTGTAGAGCGGGATGTGGCGGTAGGGCAGCACCATCAGGTGCCCCGGGTTGTACGGATACAGGTTGAGCACCACGAAGCACAGCTCGCCGCGGTAGACGATCAGTGACTCCTCATCACTGCGGGAGGGCCCGAGGCAGAACGGGCAGCCCGCCTCCGTGGTGTCCGAGGGCTTGGACTCCCCACCCACGTAGGTCCAGCGGTGGGGGGTCCACAGCCGCTCGAACGCGTCCGGGACGCCCGCGAACCGCGAACCCGGCTCAGCTGGCGGGAGGTGGGCGCCGCCGTCGGACGGAGGGGACGGGTCGGGCGGACGGGGGGCGCCGCCGTCGGACGGAGGGGACGGGTCGGGCGGACGGGGGGCGCCGCCGTCGGACGTCATCGATCGTTCCGGCGGGAGCGGACGGCCTCAATGATCTCAGCCACGGCATCGTCCACGGGAACGCCGTTCTTCTGCTCGCCGCCGCGGTAGCGGAAGGAGACGGCGCCCGCCTCCTGGTCCTCGCCGCCGGCGATGAGCACGAACGGGATACGGTCCGTGGCCGCGGTACGGATCTTCTTGGGGAAGCGGTCCGAGGAGGTGTCCAGCTCGGCACGGATGCCCTCCGCGCGCAGGCGCTCCACGATGGGGGCGAGGTAGTCCTCGAACACCTCGGCCACGGGGACTGCACGCACCTGGACGGGGGCCAGCCACGCGGGAAACGCGCCGGCGTAGTGCTCGGTGAGCACGCCGAAGAACCGCTCGATCGAGCCGAAGAGGGCGCGGTGGATCATGACCGGGCGCTGGCGGGTGCCGTCGGCGGCCTGGTACTCGAGGTCGAAGCGCTCGGGGAGGTTGAAGTCGAGCTGGATCGTGGACATCTGCCAAGTGCGCCCGATCGCGTCCTTCGCCTGG
>CAZTOM010000117.1:5084-7580 GCA_964615555.1 uncultured Actinomycetaceae bacterium | reverse complement strand
GCCCCGAGCTGGCCGGGCTGGTTTTCCACAGGATGGTGGGGTGGGGGTGTTCGTGTCAGTGCCGTCTTCTAGGATCGAACATATGTTCGAGAATGGAAAGGTGGTGAGATGGGAATGCTGACAACACCAGACATCACGGCCAGAGCGGCGAGGTTGCGTGACGCGCTGCAGACGCGGGCCCCGGCCACGTCCGAGGCCGAGGCGATCGATGCGATCCGTGCGATGGAGGAGCTCAAATCCGCCCTCGCAGGCGCTCAGGCGGCGCTGGCGGTCGAGTTTGATGCGATGCGCCGCGAGGCCGAGGCCGCACGCGGGGTCCCGGCGGCTGCCCGGGGGAAGGGCGTGGCCGGCGAGGTGGCCCTCGCACGGCGGGAGTCGCCGTCGCAGGGCTCGAAGCTGCTGGGGCTCGCCCGGGCGCTCGTGGAGGAGATGCCCCACACCCGGGCGGCGCTCGAGGCTGGCCAGATCTCAGAGTGGCGGGCAACCATCGTGGCCAAGGAAACCGCATGGTTGGACCCGGAGGACCGCGCCAGGGTGGACGAGCAGATCGCTCCGCACCTGGCAAGCCTCGGGACCCGCAGGCTCGGAGCCGAGGCACGCAGGATCGCCCAGTCCCTTGATGTGGAGGGAGCGGTCGCGCACCTGGAGCGGGCCGAGTCCGAACGCCGCGTGACCGTGCGTCCCGCTCCCGGAGGGATGGCCTACCTGACGGCCCTCCTGCCCATGGTGCAGGCCGTCTCCGTGTATGCGGCACTGACGCGGGAGGCAGACACTGCGCGCACCACGGGCGCCGCACGGGACCGGGGAAAGGGACAGGTCATGGCTGACCGGCTCGTGGAGCTCGTCACCGGGCAGGACACTGCCCGCGACGTCCCTGTGGAGATCCAGCTCCTGATGCCCGCCGAGACCCTCCTTGCCGAGGGGGAGGCAGCGGCCTGGATCCCCGGTCACGGGCCCATCCCCGCACCCGCTGCGCGCAGGGTGGTCGGGCACACGCAGGGCGAGGTCTTCCTCCGCCGCCTCTACACCTCCCCGAGGACCGGGGAGCTAGTGGCGATGGACTCGCGCGCCCGCGAGTTCACCGGGCAGCTACGGAAGATGATCCTGCTGCGGGACGACGTGTGCCGCACCCCCTGGTGCGACGCACCCATCCGCCACGCCGACCACGCCACACCCCACACCAAGGGTGGTGCCACCAGCTACGCGAACGGCTCGGGCCTGTGCGAGCGGTGCAACTACATCAAGGAGGTGGCTGGCTGGAACTACCAGGCCAGTGCCAGCCATCTCACTGTCGCCACCCCCACGGGGCACACGTACAGCGTAGATACTCCCGCGGTGGGACGGGCTGCCGAGAGGAGGGCGGGACAGACCGCGTAGTTGCTGAGTGGGCTTGGAGTCGCGAGGCGTGCTTGCGAGTTGACGGGCGGGCGCCCTACCACTTGTCGTGGATGGCGTCGCGGAAGTGTCGGTCATAGAGCTCCTCGAGCGCGGCGTTGAGCTCCTGGGAGAGCGGCGGCAGCTTGCCGGCCGCTGCGTTCCCGCGCGCCTGCTCGGCGCTGCGTGCGCCCGGGATCACGGTGGTGACGCCCGGCTGGTCGATGACCCACCGCAGCGCTACCTGCGCCGGGGTGGAGTTCTTGGGGCCCAGTTCACGGGCGAGCTCGGTGAACTCCCGGGCGGCGTGCACGCCGTCGTCGTAGTCCACGCCGGAGAAGGTCTCGCCCTGGTCGAAGGCCTCGCCGTTGCGGTTGAAGTTGCGGTGGTCGTCCTTGGCAAACTCGGTGTCATGCGAGAAGCGTCCCGAGAGCAGGCCTGAGGCGAGCGGCACCCGCGCGATGATGCCCACGCCCTTGGACTGGGCGAGGGGGAGGACCTCGTCGAGGGGCTTGCGGCGGAACACGTTCAGGATGATCTGGATCGTGGCCACCCCGTCGTGCTCGAGCGCCTCGAGAGCCTCGTCGCAGGTCTCCACGGACACCCCGTAGTTCTTGATGCGCCCTTCCTCCACGAGGCGGTCGAGGTGTTCGTAGACCTCCTCGTTGCCGTAGACCCCGCTCGGCGGGCAGTGCAGTTGGACGAGGTCGAGGGTGTCCATCCGCAGATTGGTCCGGGACCGGTCCGTCCACTCCACGAAGTTGGACCACGTGTAGTTCCCCACGAGCTGGGGAAGCCGGCGGCCCATCTTGGTGGCCACGAACGGGTGGCGGTGTGCGGGCACGTGCCGGAGGTACTCCGCGATCAGGCGCTCGGAGCGGCCATCTCCGTACACGTCGGCCGTGTCGAAGAGGGTGACGCCGTCACGTTGCGCCTTGTCCAGCATCTCGAGCGCCACGGGCTCGGCCACGTCACCCCAGTCGGCGCCGATCTGCCACGTCCCCAGTCCCACCACCGAGACCTTCGCGCCGGTCCTGCCGAGTGTGCGCTGCTCCATCGCTGCTCCTTCGCTCCAGACGCACCAACTCTATCCGGGAGGCTGACGCCGGGCCCGCCGGGGGA
>CAZTOM010000117.1:2035-4984 GCA_964615555.1 uncultured Actinomycetaceae bacterium | reverse complement strand
CCGCGCCCGACGACGCGCCCTCCCGGGCGAGCGCCCGTCCCCGCGGGGCTCGGTCCCCGGCAGCCACCCGTCACCTCACCGTAGAATCACCGCATGCGTATTCGGTTCAGCCTCCCGCGCCCTGGAGCCCTCCCGCACGCCACCTCCACCCCGGGAGCGCCCGAGCCCCCCGGTGCGCCGGCGGCACCGCAGCGTGAGACCGAGTCCTCGATTGGGGTCCTCGAGCGCGAGGAGACTGAGGAGGGCGACGGCGACGCCGACCGCTTCGCCCACTACGTCCGCAAGGCCTCCATGGCGCGCTCGCAGGCATCTGGCCGCCCGGTGGTGGCGCTGTGCGGCAAGATCTGGACCCCCAAGCGGGACCCGTCCAAGTACCCGGTCTGCCCGGAATGCAAGGAGATCTACGCCAAGCTCCGCGGCGGGAAGTAGGTCCTGGGCCACGCCGCCCGGTCTACCTCCGCGCGGCCAGGCCACCCCCAACGAAGCCCAGCGCGCCCCACGCGATCCAGCCGGGGCCCCGCCCTCAGTCGTCCAACCGGATGTGGCGCGTGGGGATCGCCACCTCGCCCTCGGAGAGCCGCCACGCCGCGTGGGGAAGCTCCGCACGTGAGGCCACGTGCCGCTCCGAGGCAGCCATCACGGCCTCCGGGCCGTAGTGCTCCGCGTTGATCTCACCCTCGCTCACCAGCTCCACCTGGAGCGGTCGCGCGCCGAGTGAATCCAGCTTTGCAAGGCCCTGCTGTTTCTCGTGGGTGAGGACGGTGACCTCCTCCACGGCCACGCCGCGTTCGAGCACGCGGCCGGCGAACTTCTTCCCGCCCACGGACTTCTTGGACGTGGACTCCTTCTGTACGGACTCCCAGGTCCCGTCGTCGAGCTGGCGCTCCACCAACTTGTACACGTGCTCTGCGGTGGGGTGGCCGGAACCGGTGACCACGCGCGTGCCCACGCCGTAGGAGTCCACGGGCGCCGCGTTCAGGGACGCGATCGCGTACTCGTCGAGGTCCGAGGTGACGGTGATCCGGGTTGAGGTGGCACCGAGGTCGTCCAACTGCTTGCGCACGGTGAAGGCCTGGGCGAGCAGGTCACCGGAGTCCAGCCTCACGGCACCCAGTTCGCCGCCGTGCCGCCGCGCGGCCGCCACGGCGCGCTCCACTCCCTGCTCCACGTCGTAGGTGTCCACGAGCAGCGTGGTCTCCGGCCCCAGTGCGCGGACCTGGGCGTCGAAGGCGGCCTCCTCGTCGTCGTGCAGGAGGGTAAAGGAGTGGGCGGCGGTGCCGATCGGACGCAGGCCGTAGCGGCGGGCCCCCTCCAGGTCGGACGTCCCCACGAACCCGGCCACCGCCGTCGCCCGGGCGGCCGCAACGGCGGCCCACTCGTGCGTGCGGCGTGCCCCCATCTCCAGGCAGGGGCGGCCGTGGGCGGCAACGGTCATCCGGGAGGCGGCCGCCGCCACGGCCGAATCGTGGTTGAGGATGGAGAGCACCAGGGTCTCCAGCACCACGGCCTCCGCGAACGTGCCCTCCACGGTCATCACGGGAGAGCCGGGAAAGAAGCACTCGCCCTCGCCGTAGCCGGTGATGGAGCCGGTGAACCGGTAGTCGCCCAGGAACTCCAGGGTCGCCTCGCCCACCACGCCCCGGTCGCGGAGCCAGTTCAGCTCCTCGGCCCCGAACCGGAAGCGCTCTAACTCCTCGAGCACGCGGCCAGTCCCGGCAACCACGGCGTAGCGCCGGCCGGCGGGGAGGCGGCGGTTGAACACCTCGAATACGCAGCGGCGTTCCGCGGCGCCAGACTCGAGCGTCGCCTCGATCATGGTGAGCTCGTACATGTCCGTGAGGAGGGCTGTGGAGTCGGTTCGGACGATCGGTGAGGTGGAGGTCATGGAAGGAAACGCTACCCGCCGAACCGCGGCGCCGCTGGCAGACGGGGTGTGGAGACCCGCCGGCACCCACCGCGGACACCCGCCCGCACAAAGCTGCACCGGAATCGAACCGGGCCCGGAGCGCGAATCCCGGTGCAAGAATGACAAGCATGATGACCGTTCCCCAGCAGGACCACCAGGTGTCCTCCACCACGGACCAGCCGTGGAACGTCGTCGTGTGGAACGATCCGATCAACCTGATGAGCTATGTGACGTACGTGTTCCAGACGTACTTCGGCTACCCGGAGCTCCGCGCGCACCGCCTGATGATGCAAGTGCACGAGAAGGGCCGCGCCGTGGTCTCCCAGGGCAGCCGCGAACCCATGGAGACGGACGTGGCCGCCATGCACAGCTACGGGCTGTGGGCCACGCTCGAGAAGGCTGAGTGATGCACGGCTTCACCAGCGTGCCGGGGGGATTCGTCTCCCGGGTGGACCAGGAGGAGAGCGCGATCCTCGCGCGCCTCGCGGCAGACGTCGCCGCGCTCATCGCGGACGAGGACGAGTACGAGGCCCCACCCGCACCCGTCCCAGCCACGGACGCACAGGGACACGAGGACCCGATCGCCCACCTGGACTGGGATCCCAGCGAGGAGGGCGCGGAGGACGAGTACCTCACCCTGGACCCCGCGCTCTCACGCGTCTTCCCTCCGATGTCGCTGACCGACCCGGAGCTCGCCGGCGAACTGCGCTCCCTCACGATGGATGACATCCGCCGCGGCAAGCTCGCCAACCTCCACGCCGTGGTGGCCGCACTCACGGCCTCCCGCGGGCACGTGCGCGTGGCCGAGGCGGACGTGGACGCGTGGCTGGCCGCCCTCACGGACATGCGCCTCGTGCTCGCCTCCCGCCTCGAGATCGAGGACGACGACGACGCCGAGCGGGTGCACCACCTCGCCGTGGCGGCAACCCGCGATCGCAGGCCCGCGGCCACGGAGGAGGATGAGCTGGAGCTCGCCCTCGCCTCGCTCTATTCCGGGGTCACCTGGTGGCAGGAGTCGCTCCTGCAGGCCGTGGCTGGCCGGG
>CAZTOM010000117.1:0-1935 GCA_964615555.1 uncultured Actinomycetaceae bacterium | reverse complement strand
GGCCGGGTATAGGGGCGGCGCCACCCGCCGGGGCGTACCGAGAGCGCCGGTACCGGGACCGCTGGCCGGCCGGGCATAGGTGTCACGTCTCACGCCGCTGTGCCGTGACCGCCACCATCCCCGCAAACTACCCTTGAATGCGTGAACAATGCTCCCATCGGGGTCTTCGACAGTGGCGTCGGAGGACTGACGGTGGCGCGGGCCATCATCGACCTGCTGCCGGCCGAATCCATCACCTACATCGGTGACACCGCCAATTCGCCCTACGGCCCCAAGCCGATCGCGTGGGTGCGCGAGCTCGCGATGGACGTGATGGACCAGTTGGTGGACGCCGGGGTGAAGGCGCTCGTGATCGCGTGCAACTCCGCCTCCGCGGCCACGCTGCGCGATGCGCGGGAGCGCTACACCGTGGACGCGGGCATCCCGGTGGTGGAGGTCATCCAGCCGGCCGTTCGCCGCGCCGTGGCCACCACGCGCAACGGGCGCGTGGGCGTGATCGGGACGGAGGCCACAATTACCTCCGGGGCCTACCAGGACACGTTCGCGGCGGCGCCCCAGCTGGAGCTCACCATGCAGGCCTGCCCCCGGTTCGTGGACTACGTGGAGCGGGGGATCACCACGGGCACGGAGGTGGTGGAGATCGCCGAGACCTACCTGGAGCCTGTGAAGGCCGCCGGGGTGGACACGCTCGTGCTCGGCTGCACGCACTACCCGCTGCTCGCCGGCGTGATCAGCTACGTGATGGGGGAGGACGTGGCGCTCGTATCCTCCGCGGACGAGACGGCGCGGGACCTCTACCGCACCCTCACCCGCCACGAACTGCTGGCCGATGCGGACCACACCCCCCACCACCGCTTCCTCGCCACGGGCGATCCCGATTCGTTCCACGACCTCGCGCGCCGCTTCCTCCCCGAGGTGAGCCAGGTGCGCCCCATCGACACCCTGGAGGAGATGCCCGCATGAGGCTCACCGTGATCGGCTGCACCGGATCGATGTCCGGTCCGCACGCGCCCGCCTCCTGCTACCTGGTGCAGGCCGAGGGCCCCGGGGAGGACGGCGCGCCCCGCACGTGGTCCATCCTCCTGGACCTCGGTCCCGGCGCGTTCGGGCAGCTCATGAACGTGCTCGATCCGGCCCGGGTGGATGCCGTGGTGCTCTCCCACCTGCACGCGGACCACATGACGGACATGATCTCCTACCACGTCTACCGCCGCTGGCACCCGAACGGCGCCCTCGGACCGGTCCGGGTGTTCGCGCCCACAGGTGCGCTCGAGCGCGTGCGGGGCGTGGGCGGGGACGGCCCCGAGGAGGACTACGCCGGCGAGTTCGACTTCCGTGGTCTCCAGGCCGGCCAGGAGGTCCAGATCGGCCCCTTCCGCGTCACCCCGTTCCACGCCGAGCACCCGGTGGAGGCCTACGCGCTGCGCATCGCCGGCCCCGGCGCGGACGGCGGCGAGGTCACCCTCACCTACTCCGGGGACACCGACGCCTGCGAGGGCCTGCTCGAGGCCGCCCGCGGCGCGGACCTCTTCCTGTCCGAGGCTGCCTTCGTGGACGGCCGCGACGAGGCCCGGGGCATCCACCTGACCGGCGGCCGCGCCGGAGAGGTGGCCACGAGCGCCGAGGCAGCACGCCTCGTCCTCACCCACATCCAGCCCTGGACCGATCCCGCCCAGGTCCTCGCCCCGGCCTGCGAGCAGTACTCCGGGCCCGTCGAGGTGGCCGTCTCGGGCGCCTCCTGGACCCTCTGACCACCCCGCCCCACGCTCCCGCACGCCGACGGCGGCGGTCGGGCCACGTCGTCGGGTGGCACTCGCACCGGACGTAGGTGGGCCGACGGCGGCGGGGGGGTTGCGTCGTCGGGTGGCACTGCGCCGGACAGAGGGCGCGCCGACGGCGGGTAGGGGGTGACGCCGGCGGGTGGCTCTCGCGCGG
>CAZTOM010000116.1:5553-7678 GCA_964615555.1 uncultured Actinomycetaceae bacterium | reverse complement strand
GGCTCGGGATCTCCTCGGAGTTCCGCGGTGGCCTGCGCGTGACCACGCCCGAGGTGATGGACGTGGTGCGCATGGTGCTCACCGGGCAGGTACAGCGCGAGCTCGTGGGCCTCATCAACGCCGAGCGCCCCTACGCGATCGGCCTGTCCGGCGAGGACGGCGGGCTGCTCACAGCGGAGCTGCGCCGCGCCACCGTGGCCGGCAAGCCCGTGGACGTGGGCCTCGTGGGGGACGTGGCGGCCGTCAACACGGCCGCCGTGGAGGACCTCCTGAAGGCCGGCCGCATCCCCGTGATCTCTACCATCGCCCCGGACCGGGACGGACAGGTGCTCAACCTGAACGCGGACACCGCCGCCGCCGCGCTCGCGGCCGCGCTCGGGGCCCGCAAGCTCATGGTCCTCACCGATGTGGAGGGCCTCTACGCCAAGTGGCCGGACCCCTCCACCCTCATCAAGGAGATCCCCCTGTCCAAGCTCGAGAAGATGTTGCCGCACCTCGAGGCGGGCATGGTCCCCAAGATGGAGGCCTGCGCCCGCGCGGTGCGGGCCGGGGTCCGCCAGGCCCACGTGATCGACGGCCGCCGCCCCCACTCGATGCTCCTGGAGGTCTTCACCAACGAGGGCGTGGGCACACTCGTCCACCCGGATTCCGGAGGTTGGCAGTGACGCAGCAGGACCACAAGGCCGCGCCGGCCGCGCAGCAGGACTGGCGGCAGGACTACGCCGCCACCTACATGGGGATCTTCGGATCCCCCGCCCTCGAGCTCGTGCGCGGCAGCGGGGCGCACGTGTGGGACGAGTCGGGGAAGGAGTACGTGGACCTCCTCGGCGGGATCGCCGTCAACGCGCTGGGCCACGCCCACCCGGCGGTGGTCCGCGCCGTCTCCGAGCAGTTCGCCACGCTCGGCCACGTCTCCAACCTCTTCACCTCCCCGCCCCAGCTCGCGCTCGCCCGCAGGCTGCTGGAGCTCGCCGGGGAGCCGGAGGGCGGCCGCGTCCTGCTGGTGAACTCCGGCTCGGAGGCCAACGAGACCGCGCTCAAGATGGCGCTCGCCCACCGGCCCGGCGGCCGGATGGTGGCCCTCGAGGGCTCCTTCCACGGCCGCACCCTGGGCGCCCTGTCCCTCACGTGGAAGCCCGCCTACCGCGAACCCTTCGCCCCCATGACCGGCAACGCCACGTTCGTCCCCCGCGACGACCCTCCCGCCCTCGAGGCCGAGCTCGCCACCGGAGGTGTGGCGGCCCTCTTCATCGAGGTCATCCAGGGTGAGGCCGGGATCTACCCGCTCTCGGAGGAGTTCGTGGCGGCGGCCCGGGAGCTCACCCGGCGCCACGGCGCCCTCCTGGTGGTGGACGAGGTCCAGACCGGCGCCGGCCGCACCGGCCAGTGGCTCGCCCACACCCGCTACGGCATCACCCCCGATGTGGTGACCATGGCCAAGGGGATCGGCGGCGGCTTCCCCATCGGCGCCGTGATCGGCTACGGCGAGGCAGCCGCGCTGCTCAGGCCCGGCCAGCACGGGAACACGTTCGGCGGGAACCCGCCGGCAGCCGCCGCCGCGCGCGCCGTGGTCCACCACGTGGAGGAACTCCTGCCGCGCGTTGCAGAGCTGGGGGAGCGGTGGAGCCGCGAACTCGCGGACGTGCCCGGCGTGGTGGAGGTGCGCGGCGGCGGCCTCCTCATCGGCGTGGAACTCGACCGCCCCTCCGCCCCCGTCCAGCAGGCCCTCCTCGAGGCTGGCTTCATCGTGAACGCGGTGAACCCCACCACGCTCCGCCTCGCCCCGCCGTTCGTCCTCTCCGACGACGACGCCACCGCCTTCACGCGCGCCCTCACCGAGGCCCTCGCGTAGGTACGCACGGCGGGCGCCGCCGTCGAGAAGGGGAACGGCGGCCCGGCCGGAAACGGTACGGACGGTGGGCGCCGCCGTCGAGAAGGGGAACGGCGGCCCGGCCGGAAACGGTACGGACGGTGGGCGCCGCCGTCGAGAAGGGAAGTGGCAGCCCGGCCGGAAACGGTACGGACGGTGGGCGCCGCCGTCGTCAGGGGGTGACGACGTCCGGGGAGGCAGTGGCCACCATGACGGCCTTGATGGTGTGCAGGCGGTTCTCGGCCTGCTGGAAGA
>CAZTOM010000116.1:0-5453 GCA_964615555.1 uncultured Actinomycetaceae bacterium | reverse complement strand
GTGGCCACCATGACGGCCTTGATGGTGTGCAGGCGGTTCTCGGCCTGCTGGAAGACCACGGAGGCGTCCGACTCGAACACCTCGTCCGTGACCTCGAGCTCCTTCAGACCGAACTCGGTGTAGACCTCCTGGCCCACGGTGGTGCCCTGGTCGTGGAAGGCGGGCAGGCAGTGGAGGAACCGCGCCTGCGGGCCCGCTGCCGCCATGAGGGCGGAGTTCACCTGGTAGGGCTTCAGCCACTCGATGCGCTCGGCCCACGCGGACTTCTTCTCACCCATGGAGACCCACACGTCCGTGTACACGGCGTCCACACCGGCCACGGCCCCCGGATCGTCCGTGATTGTGAGGCGGGCACCCGAGGCCTCGGCGAGCCGGCGGGCCTCGGCCACCACGTCCGCCTCCGGCTGCAGCTGGGGCGGCGCCACGATGCGCACGTCCTGACCGATTAGGGCCGCGCCCACCAGGAGGGAGTTCGCCACGTTGTTGCGTCCGTCTCCCACGTAGGCGAAGGAGATCTCCCTGTCCGCCTTCCCGGTGACCTCGCGCAGCGTGAGCTGGTCCGCGAGGGTCTGGGTGGGGTGCCACAAATCGGACAGTCCGTTCCACACGGGCACGGACGAGTACTCGGCGAGTGTGGTGACGGCCCCGTGGTCATCCCCGCGGTGCTCGATGCCGTCATACATGCGGGCCAGCACCCGGGCCGTGTCCGCCACGGACTCCTTGTGCCCCATCTGCGAGCCCTGCGGATCGAGGTAGGTGACGTTGGCGCCCTCGTGGTAGGCGGCCACCTCGAACGCGCAGCGGGTGCGGGTGGAGGTCTTCTCGAACAGGAGCGCGAACACCTGGCCGGCGAGCCGGCCCCCGCCGCGGCCGGTGGCCTTGAGGAACGCGGACAGGTCCAGCAGGTAGGTCCACTCGCTCGCGGTGAAGTCCAGTTCGCGTAGGAAGTCGCGGCCCCGCAGGTCTGTCATGGCCATCCCCTTCTCAGAGGCTCGTGCGGGAGACCGGGCACGTCATGCAGCGCGGCCCGCCGCGCCCGCGTCCGAGTTCCGAACCCGGCACCTCGATGACCGTGACCCCCGCATCCCGCAGGTGGTTGTTGGTTGTGGTGGTGCGATCGTATCCGAGCACCACGCCCGGCCGGACCGCCAACACGTTGCAGCCGTCGTCCCACTGCTCGCGCTCGGCGGCGTGGACGTCCTGGACGGGGGTGAGGATCCGCACCTCCTCGATCCCGATGGCGCGCGCTATGGCACGGTGCATCTCCTCCGGCGGGTTGTCCTGGATCACGAGCTCCCCAACCGCATCCCCGGGCGTCACGGTGAACGTGGGCAGCATCCCGAGCCCGGCGTACTTGGTGAACGAGTGCTCGTCCACCATCGCCATCACGGTGTCCAGGTGCATGTAGGCACGCGCGGTGGGCAGGGCGATCCCGAGCACGGTGCTCGCCGCCCCGGCCGCGAACAGCCGCTGGGCGAGCCGCTCCACCCCCTGCGGCGTGGTCCGCTCGGACACCCCCACGGCGACGGCGCCCCCTCCCAGCACCAGGATGTCGCCTCCCTCCACGCTCGCCGGGGCGTCGTCGTCGAGATCGGTCCACTGGGGGGAGCCGGCGAACCGGGGGTGGTAGCGGTAGATGGCCTCGTAGTGCAGGGGCTCACGCTGCCGGGCCCGACGGGCCATCGTGTGGATCGCCACGCCGGAGCCGATCCACGTGGAGGCGTCGCGGGTGAAGAGGTGGTTGGGGAGCGGACGGACCACGAAGTCGTCCAGGCCGAGCGTGTGGAACCACAAGGAGCGCGGCTCCTGCGCGAACTCGAGGAGCTCGCGCTTGGTCATCCCGCCGATCAGCACCTCCACGAGCGCGGGGGTGGACAGGGAGGAGAGGGCCTCGCGCACGGGATCGTTGGCGGCCGGGCCGAAGCGGCGGTCGTCGAAGAAGGTCTCGAACACGAACTCGCGCGCCTCGGGGATCTCCATGGTCTCCGTGAGGAGCGAGTCCAGCACCAGGACCTCCACCCCCTCGTTCTTGAGTGTCCAGCGCAGGACCGCGTGCTCCTCCTCGGCGCGGGCCACCCACAGGATCTCGTCGAACAGCAGCTTGGAGCGGTTGGAGGGGGTGAGGCGCTTGAGCTCCATCCCCGGGCGGTGAACGATCACGGAGGTGAGGGGGTCCACATCAGAGTGGACCGTGTGCGTCCCTGCCGCGGGGGTGGCTACTGCCCGGTCATCGGTAGACTTATGCATGTTATGCACTTTCGTGGATAGGTAACCATGATGCCGGATCGTGCGCAGATCCAGACCAAGGCGGCGCGCCAGGCGCACATCGCCGCGGTTCTGGCGACCAACCAGGTCCGCTCCCAGACGGAACTGGCCGCCGTCCTCGCCGCCGATGGCATCGCGACCACACAGGCAACCCTCTCACGGGACCTCGTGGAGATGCGCGCCCAGAAGGTGCGTGGCTCCGAGGGTGACCTGGTGTATGCGCTACCCGCGGAGGGCGCCGGGGGAGTGGCGATCGGCGTGGCCCCGCCCCAGGACCCCGCCCAGTTGGAGGCCCGGTTCGCACGCCTCGCCGCCGAACTGCTGGTGACGGCGGAGCACGCTCAGAACCTCGTGGTCCTGCGAACACCCGCCGGCGCTGCCCAGTACCTGGCCTCGGCGCTCGATCGGGCCATGTACCTCGGTATCCTCGGCACGGTGGCAGGCGACGACACGATCCTCGTGATCACCCGATCCGAGCAGGACGCCGAGGAGTTCGTCTCCTCCGTGCTGCGCCTGGCCGCCTCCTAGAGCGCCCGGCCACCACCCAGAAAGGTTGATGATGTCCGACCCGATCGCCCTGTGGGGCGGCCGCTTCGCCTCCGGCCCCGCCGACGCCCTCGCAGCCCTCTCGCTGTCCACCCACTTCGACTGGCGGCTCGCCCGGTACGACATCGCCGGCTCACGTGCCCACGCCCGCGTCCTCCACCGTGCAGGCCTCCTGGACGACGACCAGCTCACCGGGATGCTGGAGGCCCTCGACCGGCTGGATGCCGACGTGGTCTCCGGCGTGTTCGTTGCCGAGCCAGGCGACGAGGACGTCCACACGGCCCTCGAGCGCGGGCTTATCGAGCGCGCCGGGGCGGACCTTGGGGGACGCCTGCGCGCGGGCCGCTCCCGCAACGACCAGATTGCCACCCTGATCCGCATGTATCTGCGCGACGAGGCCCGGCTCCTCTCCGAGGGGGTGCTCGGACTGGTGGAGGTCCTCGCCAGCCGGGCCCGTGAGGCCGGGGACGCGATCATGCCGGGGCGCACCCACCTGCAGCACGCCCAGCCGGTCCTGCTCGGCCACCACCTGGCCGCCCACGCCTGGCCGCTGCTGCGCGACGTCCAGCGCTGGCAGGACTGGGACGCACGGGCCGCACTCTCGCCCTACGGCGCCGGCGCACTGGCCGGGTCCTCGCTCGGGCTGGACCCGCAGGTGGTGGCCACCGAGCTCGGTTTCGACGGCGCCGCCCCCAACTCCATCGACTCCACCGCCGCGCGGGACGTGGTGGCGGAGTTCGCCTACATCGCCGCCCAGGTGGCGATCGACCTCTCCCGCCTCTCCGAGGAGGTCATCATCTGGGCCACCCGGGAGTTCTCCTACGTGACACTCGACGACGCCTTCTCCACCGGCTCCTCGATCATGCCGCAGAAGAAGAACCCCGACGTGGCCGAGCTCGCCCGCGGCAAGGCCGGCCGGGCGATCGGAAACCTGACCGGGCTGCTCGCCACCCTCAAGGGCCTCCCACTGGCCTACAACCGGGACCTCCAGGAGGACAAGGAGCCGGTGTTCGACTCCGTGGACACCCTCCACCTCCTCCTGCCCGCCGTCACCGGAATGATGGCCACCATGGTCTTCCACACCGAGCGCATGGCCGAGCTCGCCCCCCAAGGGTTCTCGCTCGCCACCGACATCGCCGAGTGGCTGGTGCGCGAGGGAGTGCCCTTCCGCCACGCCCACGAGGTGGCGGGTGCCTGCGTGCAGGAGTGCGAGCGCCGCGGCATCGAGCTGGACGAGCTCTCCGAGGAGGACTTCCGCCGGATCGACCCGGCCCTCACGCCGGGAGTGCGTCAGGTGCTCACCGCGGAGGGCTCGGTGGCCTCGAGGGGAGCGTACGGCGGAACGGCACCGGCCGCCGTCGGCACGCAGTTGGATGCGCTTGACGATGCCGTGGCCGGACTGAAACGGTGGGCCGCGGACTCCCCGCGGAAGACCGAGGCGCAGGGATGAGGAAGGACACCATGGACCTGCTCGAGGAACTGCAGTGGCGCGGACTGATCGAACAGTCCACCGGGCTGGAGAAGCTGGCGGAGACAATGGCCGCCGGACCAATCACGTACTACTGCGGATTCGACCCCACGGGGCCCTCGCTGCACCACGGACACCTCGTCCAGCTGGTCCTCCTGCGCCACCTGCAGCTCGCCGGGCACCACCCGATCGCGCTCGTGGGCGGGGCGACGGGCCTCATCGGAGACCCCCGCGAGAGCGGGGAGCGCACCCTGAACGCCCTGGACGTGGTGGCCGAGTGGACCGAGCGGCTGCGCCGCCAGATCGAGCCGTTTCTCTCCTTCGAGGGGGAGAACGCCGCGCGCATGGTCAACAACTACGACTGGACCTCCCAGATGTCCGCGATCGAGCTGCTGCGCGACGTGGGCAAGTACTTCCGCGTGGGGCCGATGCTGGCCAAGGACACCGTGGCACGCCGGCTCGCCTCTGACGAGGGCATCTCCTTCACGGAGTTCTCCTACGCGCTGCTGCAGGGCAACGACTACCGTGAGCTCTTCCGCCGCCACGGCGTGACCCTCCAGACGGGCGGGAACGACCAGTGGACCAACCTGCTGGCCGGCGTGGAGCTCATCCACAAGTCCGAGGCGCGTGAGGTCCACGCGCTCACCACGCCGCTCATCACGAAGGCGGACGGCACCAAGTTCGGCAAGACCGAGGGCGGGAGCGTGTGGCTCGCCCCGGACATGATGAGCCCCTACGCCTTCTACCAGTTCTGGCTCAACACAGATGACGCGGACGTGGTGCGCTACCTGAAGGTCTTCACCTTCCTTCGGCGCGAGGAGATCGCGGAGCTGGAGGAGGCGCTGGCCTCCAAGCCCTGGGCGCGTGCCGCCCAGCGCCAGCTCGCCCGGGAGGTGACCACCCTGGTGCACGGGGCGCAGGCTACCGCTGACGTGGAGCGAGCCTCAGCCGCCCTCTTCGGATCCGAGGACCTGGCCGGCCTACCCGCCGACGTGCTCGGGGATGCCGTGTCCCACCTGCCCTCCGGGGACGTGGTGGTGGGGGAGACCTCGATGGTGGACCTCATGGTGGCCGTGGGACTCGAGAAGGGCCGCGGGGCGGCCCGCCGGACCATCGGAGACGGTGGCATGTACCTGAACAACGTGAAGGTGACGGACGAGGAGGCCGTGGTGGC
>CAZTOM010000115.1:0-7683 GCA_964615555.1 uncultured Actinomycetaceae bacterium | reverse complement strand
GTCGTAGAAGACGAACTCGCCCTCGCCGTCCTCGCCGGCCTCGCGCTGGTCGATGGAGGCCTGGAAGGTGCCGTCCTGCTTCCAGTACGCCAGCACGCCCTCCTCGAGCGCGGGCAGGTCCGGCGAGGAGGCGAGGTCGCCGTCGCGGTGGAGGGGGTAGGTGCTGGCCATGCGGGTGGTCTCCTGGACGTTCGGGTTCCTTCCCGAGGACGACGACGTCCCCCCGCCTCCCGTTTCCGGCCGGCGGTTGGTCCGCGCCGCGGTACCACCCCGGTTGCCCGGCCTCGCGGCCCGCACGTCAGCCGCCTGGGTGTGCCGGGGGCCGGCGCGCGGCCCACACGCTGGGCCACTCGTTGACGCTGTGACGGGCGTTCCCGTCCGGTTCTACTGGGCGCTGGCGTTCGGGGCGCTGGTGCCGTTCTTCCGGAGGCTCGCCGGTGATTGCCGGGTCCGTGCCTGTGCGGTCAGTGTACGGCACTCGGCCCCCGGGGGTTAATCCCGAGGGCCGAGGCGCCCGTGGTGCTGCGAGCGTGGCGGCGCTGTGCCGCTGCTCCTAGAAGGTTCCGGCGGCCACCTGGGCGGTGCGCTCCTTCTGGAGCGCTACGTCCTTCGGGTAGACCTTGTAGAACACGAACCAGTACAGGGCGTTGAGCGCGTACGCGCCGGAGACGAAGATCGCGATGGTGTTCGCGAAGCCCAGGTTGGTCTCGGAGATGAAGCCCACCGCGATGGTCATCACGGCGGTGATGATGCCCTGGACGAGCGAGAACAGCATGGCGAAGCCGGTGGCGTTGAGCTGCGTGGGGACCACGGTGGAGACCATGGGGAGCACGCAGGCGGAGAAGCCGATCGGGAAGATCAGGCCCACCAGGAACACGATGATCCAGTAGATGAAGCTGGTGCCCCAGTTGAAGAAGAAGGCGATGAAGGTGATGGTGGCGAAGGCCAGGAGGTACAGCTGCATCATCGCGATACGGCCGATGTGGCCGAACTTCCGTACCATCACGTCCGCCGTGAGGCCGCCGAGGATCGACCCGATCACGGAGCCGGCCGAGAAGGAGACGTACAGGAGGCCTGCCTCCGGCACCGTGAAGCCGTTGATCTGGACCCAGTAGGTCTGCATAAAGGCGAACAGCACCATCGAGGTCACGAGCGGGAGCATGAGCGCGATCAGGGTGACGGTGGGGATCTTGAACAGCTTGAAGCCGTCGGAGAGCTTGAACACGCCCGAATCAGGATCGTCGGCCACGGAGGACTTGGACCTCTTCGGCTCCTTGACCCACATGAGGATCAGGAGGCCGGAGAGCAGCGAGAGCCCACCCATCACCCACATGGCGTAGCGCCAGCCGTCGTGGACGCCGGTCACCGGATCGCGGAAGCCCTCGGCACCAAACATGGCGATGAGCGGGGTCAGGAGCATGCCTGCACCCGTGCCGATGCCGCGCACGAGTCCGAACGCCCGTCCGCGCTCGTTACGCCCGAACAGGTCACCCATGAGCCCGTTCAGGATCGGCTCGGAGGCCACGGTGCCGCACACCGCGATCGAGTAGAGGATGAGGAACCAGGAGTAGTCCGGGGCGAAGCCCGCAGCCACGGTCCACAGGCCCCACACACCGGTCACGATGAAGAGGATGATCTTCTTACCGAACCGGTCCGCGAGCATGGCCCAGACGGGGCCGAGGATCCCGCGGGCGAACTTGGAGATCGAGGAGATGATACCGAGCGCCCCGCGGTCGATTCCGAACGCCTCGATGAGGAGCGGGAAGACGGTGTTGACCACACCGCCCTCGGAGTTGTCGATCGCCTGGGAGGTCCCGAGGGCCGCGACGGCGAGGTTGCGGCCCTTCTTCAGCTCCGGGTCCACGTAGTTGGCGTTCTCATCCGCATCCACGTAGGCCACGCCTCCCGATTGCGAGGGCGCAACGAGGTCGTCCGTACCAGGCACCTCGGTGATGCCAGCCTCCGTGATGTCGGAGAAACCGTCCGAGCGGTTGTCAGTCATTGCGCTCCCTCTCTGTGAAAACGCGTCCCCGCGTGACACCCCTGTCAGCGGACCGCCGGGTCACAGGCACCACGGCGTGCCGTTCCAAGGATTCTGGTCCACCAAAGATGAGATCAGTGGGAGTTGCCAGAAAATTGCACAGATAGTGAAGGCATTGCGACGGGCGGGCGAGGGCGCCCGCCCGGACCTCAGGCCCCGAACGGGTCGGTGAACCCCACGTACATGGTCTCCAGGTAGTCCTCGATCCCCTCGGATCCGCCCTCGTGGCCCATCCCCGAGTGCTTCCAGCCGCCGAAGGGGGCCGCAGCGTTGGAGATGGTGCCGGAGTTCACGCCGAGCATGCCCACCTCGAGCTTCTCGGTGAGGCGAAGTACGCGGGCCATGTCCGCGGTGTGCACGTAGCCGGCCAGTCCGAACTCGGAGCGGTTGACCCGGCCGATGACCTCCTCCTCCGTGGAGAAGGTGGTCACGGGCGCCACCGGGCCGAAGATCTCGTTGGTCACGATCTCCGCGTCCGGCTTCACGTTCTTCAGCACGGTGGGCAGGTAGAAGAATCCGGGGCCGTCCCCTGCGCGGCCACCCGTGAGGATCTCGGCACCCGCCTCGACCGCGCTGTCCACCATGCGCGCCACGTCGTCGCGCTGCGAGGTGGAGACGAGCGGGCCCACATCGGTCCCGTCCTCCAGGCCGTCGCCCACGGTGAGGGTGGACAGCGCATCGGCGAAGCGCTGGGCGAACTCGTCCGCCACGGACTCGTGCACGAAGAAGGAGTTGGCGGCGTTGCACGCCTCACCCATGTTGCGCATCTTGGTGGCCTGGGCGGCGGCGACGGCCTTGTCCAGGTCCGCGTCCTCGAACACGATGAACGGGGCGCAGCCGCCGAGCTCCATGGAGGTACGCACCAGGTTGTCCGCGCACTCGCGCTGCAGGGCCATCCCCACCGGCGTGGAGCCGGTGAAGGAGAGCTTGCGGAGGCGGCGGTCCTGGATCATCGGCCCGGTCACCGGCTGGGCGCGCTCGGCGGGGATGATGTTGACCACGCCGGCGGGCACGCCCACCTCGTGGAGCACCCGCACGAAGGCCATCGAGGTCAGGGGGGTGAGGGCAGCGGGCTTGATGATCGAGGTGCAGCCGGCGGCCATGGCCGGGGAGACCTTGCGGGTGGCCATCGCCAGGGGGAAGTTCCACGGCGTGATGAACAGGGCCGGACCCACGGGGCGGCGCACCGTGAGGATGCGGAGGTTGCCCTCGGGGGAGGACGTGTAGCGGCCGTTGATCCGGGTGGCCTCCTCGGAGAACCAGCGCAGCATCTCGGCTCCGTAGGAGACCTCAGAGCGGGCCTCGCCGAGCGGCTTGCGCATCTCCAGCGTCATGAGCGTGGCGAACTCCTCGGTCAGCTCGATCACGCGGTCGAAGGCGGCGCGCATGAGGTTGGAGCGCTCGCGCGTGGGCATGGCGGCCCACTCCTCCTGGGCATTGGCGGCGGCCTCGAGGGCTGCCATTCCGTCCTCGGGGGTGGCGCTGGCCACCGTGGCGAGCACCTCACCGGTGGCCGGGTTCAGCACGTCGAACGTGGAGCCGTCCGAGGAGTCGCGCCACTCCCCATTGATGTAGAGCTGCGTGCCCGCGAGTTCGAGCGCGCGCTGGACGAGATCGGTACGGGACTGTGCGGACATGCTTACCTCGCGTCATCGGAAGATCAGTGCCGCCGAGCCGGGGCGCCCGGAGCTGATGGAGTAATCGTATATCATCGGGGGCCGCTCAGGGTGGGAGCCCCGTCACGATCCCTGGCCCAATCCAACCACCGATCCCTTCGCCTCCACACCCGAACGTGGGCAAATTTCCCCCGCCCCTCCCATGTTTTCCTCCGCGACTCCCCGGACTGACCTTGGGTGGGCAGGCACCTGCTCCCTAGGTGGCCCCGACGGCGGGCGGTTGCCTGACCCCCGCCCAGGTCGCGTGGGCAGCTCGGCCCCGTCCCCGCGCAGGTCACGAGCGGGTCACGAACCTTCCGAACCTGCCCCCAGCCAAGACTCTCGTACGTAACCTATTGACAGGCTCTCCGAGAGCCTCCAGACTGATCCTCACCGGATCGTATATCCTTTCATTTACGATTCTCGACGACGAGAAGGGACGTGCCTGGCATGGATGTCATTACCGCTACTCTCGGATCCCGACCCGGGAAGATCGTGGCGGTCCATCTGAGCTACCGCTCCCGCGCCGAACAGCGCGGCCGCGTTCCTGCGAACCCCTCCTACTTCCTGAAGGCCTCCTCCTCCCTCATCGGCTCCGGTGACGTGGTACGCCCCGAGGGCACCGAACTCCTCGGCTTCGAGGGCGAGATCGTGGCCGTGATCGGCACGCAGGCCAAAGACGTCTCCCCCGAGGACGGCTGGAAGCACGTTGGCTGGATCACCGCCGGCAACGACCTCGGCCTGCATGATATGCGGGTACCGGACAAGGGTTCGAACGTCCGCTCCAAGTCTGGCGACGGCTTCTCCGCGGTGGGCCCGAACCTGATCGAGGCCTCCAAGGTGCGGGAGGACGGCATCCGCGTGCGCACCTGGCTCGATGGCGAACTCGTCCAGGACGACACCTCCGCCGGCATGCTCTGGCCCATCGGCCTCATGGTGGCCGACCTCTCCCGCTTCATGACCCTCGAGGTGGGAGACCTGATCTACACGGGCGTCCCCACGGGGGCGTCCGTTGCGGTGCCGGGCCAGGTGGTCGAGGTGGAGGTCTCCTCTCTCGACGACGAGTCGCTCACCTCGGGCCGTCTCGTCACCACCGTGGTCTCCGGGCCTCCCCTCGCCCCCTGGGGAGACGCCCCGTACGTGGACGACAAGCAGCGCTCCGACGCCTGGGGCTACGACGTGGCCACCGGTGGTGAGGAGGCCGAGGCGGAGTTCGAGCTGACCGCTGAGCTGCGCGAGCGCCTCATGAACGTCTCGAACGCCACCCTCTCCTCCCTCATGCGCAAGAAGGGCTACAACGAGGTCTCCATCGACGGCGTGCGCCCCCTCATCCCGGGCTCCCGGATCGTGGGGCGCGCCCGCACCCTGCGCTACCTCCCCTACCGCAAGGACGAGTTCGCGGCCCGCGGCGGCGGCTACAACGCGCAGAAGCGCGCGATCGACTCCGTGAACGAGGGCGAGATCCTCGTGATGGACGCCCGCCGCGTCAACGACGCCGGCACCCTGGGCGACATCCTCGCCCTACGCGCCCAGACCCGCGGCTGCGTGGGCGTCATCACCGACGGCTGCGTGCGCGACTACTCCCTCGTGGCGAACCAGGGCATGCCCGTGTGGGCCGCCGGGCCGCACCCCGCCGTTCTCGGCCGGCGCCACATCCCGTGGGACATCGACGTGGATATCCAGTGCGGCGGCGCACTCGTGCGCCCCGGTGACGTGATCGTGGCCGACGACGACGGTCCGCTCGTGATCCCCCCGCACCTCGTTGAGGAACTGGTCGGCGAAGCAGAGCAGCAGGAGGACGAGGAGGTCTTCATCGCGCAGATGGTGGCCGCCGGAGAGTCCGTGGACGGCCTCTACCCGCTGGGCACGGCCTGGCGGGAGCGGTACGAGCAGTGGGTGGCGGACGGCCGCCCTTCGACGACCACCAAGTAACCAGCAGACACTAGGAGCACCCACAATGACCAGCGTTCCCGCAGGCCTCCCAGAGAAGATCCAGCACTACATCAACGGAGAACTCGTCGACTCTGCCTCTGGTGAGTGGTTCGACGTGCTCGAGCCCACCACCAACGAGAACTACATCCAGTGTGCGTCCGGCGACAAGGCGGACGTGGACGCAGCCGTGGCAGCCGCGAAGAAGGCGTTCGACGAGGGCCCCTGGCCGCGCATGCTGCCCCGCGAGCGCGCCCGCATCCTGAACCGGGTGGCGGACGAGGTGGCGAAGATGAACGAGCGCCTCGCCGCCATCGAGTCCTTCGACTCCGGCCTGCCGATCCGCCAGGCCTCCGGCCAGGCGCTCCGCGCGGCGGAGAACTTCCGCTTCTTCGCGGACCTGATCGTGGCCATCGAGGACAACGCGTTCAAGATGCCCGGCCGCCAGATCAACTTCGTGAACCGCAAGCCCAAGGGCGTCGCCGGCCTGATCACCCCGTGGAACACCCCCTTCATGCAGGAGTCCTGGAAGCTCGCCCCGGCGATGGCCTCGGGCTGCACCGTGGTCCTGAAGCCTGCCGAGTTCACCCCCGCCTCCGCCCACCTGTGGACCGAGGCCATGGAGAAGGCCGGCGTGCCCGAGGGCGTGTTCAACATCGTCCACGGCTTCGGTGAGTCCGCAGGCGACTCCCTGGTCAAGCACCCGGACGTGCGCGTGATCTCCTTCACCGGTGAGACCACCACGGGCCAGCTCATCTACCGCAACTGCGCCCCCACCATGAAGACGATGTCCCTGGAGCTCGGCGGGAAGTCCCCCGCCGTCATCTTCGAGGATGCGGACTTCGAGGCCGCGCTCGACTCCACCCTGTTCGGCGTGTTCTCACTGAACGGCGAGCGGTGCACCGCCTCCTCCCGCCTCCTGGTCCAGCGCTCCATCTACGACAAGTTCGTGGAGGCCTACGTGGAGCGGGCGAACAAGATCAAGGTGGGCCCGCCGTCGGACCCCACCACGGAGATCGCCGCTCTCGTGCACCCCGAGCACTACAACAAGGTGATGGAGTACATCGAAATCGGCAAGGGCGAGGCCACCCTCGCCGCCGGCGGAGGCCGGCCCGACCACATGCCGGAGGGCAACTACGTCCAGACCACCGTGTTCGTGGACGTGCCGCGGGACGCGCGGATCTTCCAGGAGGAGATCTTCGGCCCGGTGGTGGCCATCACCCCGTTCGAGGACGAGGCCGAGGCGCTCGACCTCGCCAACGACGTGAAGTACGGGCTCGCCGCCTACGTCTGGACCAACGACATCAAGCGCGCGATCAACTTCTCCCAGTCGATCGAGTCCGGCATGGTCTGGATCAACTCCCACAACGTCCGGGACCTGCGCACGCCGTTCGGCGGCGTAAAGGGCTCCGGCCTCGGCCAGGAGGGCGGCTACCGCTCCCTCGAGGTGTACACCGACCAGCAGGCGATCCACGTGACGCTGGGCGATGTGCACACCACCCGCTTCGGCGCCACCGGCTACTCCGAGAACGACCCGGGCCTCGCCGGGCCGGGCGCCTGAAGAATCCCCACCCAAGAAGAAGGAAACTGACAAAGGAGCCAGCACCATGACCTACACCAACGCTCCGGAGCTGCCAGCGCCGGACATCCTCCGCTGCGCCTACATGGAGCTCGTGGTCACGGACCTCGCGGCATCCCGCGAGTTCTACGTGGACGCCCTGGGCCTCGTGGTGACCCACGAGGACGACGAGGCGATCTACCTGCGTTCGTTCGAGGAGTTCATCCACCACAACCTGGTGCTCCGCAAGGGCGAGACCGCTGCCGTGGCCGTCTTCGGCTTCCGGGTGCGCTCCCAGGAGGACGTGGACAAGGCGGAGGCCTACTACAAGGCCCTCGGCTGCGACGTGCGCCGCTCCGAGGAGGGCTTCGTGCGTGGCATCCGCAACGCGGTCCGCGTGCTGGACCCGCTCGGCTTCCCCTACGAGTTCTTCTTCGAGGTGGACCACGTGGAGCGCCTCGCCTGGCACTACGAGCTGCAGGGCGCCGGCGCGCTCGTGC
>CAZTOM010000114.1:6126-7740 GCA_964615555.1 uncultured Actinomycetaceae bacterium | reverse complement strand
ATCAACACCCCGCAGATCCAGTCGAACAAACAGCTTATGGCCGCGCGCCAGCGCGACCCGCTGGCGGCGTGGTTCGACGCCGGCGCCATTGGGTTTTCACGTGACGGGCTGGTGGAAATTCGCGATCGCTCCGCGGTGGGCGACGAGGACCTTCGTGAACATGGTTCTCCCGAGGGGGATGGGTGGTGGTGTGAGGAGCGTACCGTTTTCGCGCCGTGGGTGTCCGCCGCGGCGTGGTCAGGTCCCCCTCACCCGTCACACGGAAAAGGGATCAGCGACCAGCCACACGCAGCGCGATCGGGCAGAGTTCCGCGGCCGATCCCACGTCCATGCTGCCCACCATCGCAATGGCGATCCGCCCGCCCTCCGTCCCGAAGGCGGCGCACACCTCCGGGTAGCCCTCCCCACCGGCGAGGGTGGAGGTGAAGGCACCCTCGCCGAGCGATGGCGCGTCCTCCACCGTGCCGCCCGTGTCCGCCTCCGCGGCGCTGCGCACCTCCAGGAGCGCGTCCTCCGCCGGCATCCCGTTGGCGGACTGCGAATCGTAGGCGGAGAGGAATACGAACTCGCCCTGCGCGAGCCCCGCGTTGATCTCCGCGAACGTGGCACCCGAGGGGCCGTACGCGCACGAGACGCCGTCCTCCACCTCCGCGCCCGGCGTGATAGCCTCCACGCTGAATCCCGTGGCGTCCGCGATGGCCTGCGCGTCCGGGCAGGTGCCCCCGCCAGCCCACTCCGCCATCCCGACCTCCGCGGTCGCCTCCTCCCCGGCCTCGCCGCCCTCTCCGGCGGGGGCGCCGGCCACGTCCTGCCCGCTGGCCCCGTCTGGCCCGTCCCCGTTGCACCCGGCAAGCAACCCGGCGACGGCGATCACCGCCGTGGCAGCACCGGCACGGGCGGCGTGGAGGGTCAGGTTGCCGGGGCGCATACCCCAAGCATCCGGCCTAACGCGCGCCTGCGCCAGCACCGCGCCGGGTGATCCGCCGGGAGATTCCTTCATCGCGCTCGTGCGTCCGCCGGAGGGATTCCTCCGTCGCGCTCGTGCATCCGCCACAGGGATTCCTTGTCCACCCCACGGGCCCCACCTACCATGGCGCGCATGGCAGCACTCCCCGTCCCGCTCCGGTCCATCGCGCTGTGCGCAGCGGCCGCCAGCCTCGCGCTGGCTGGATGCGAGGGCGGCCGAGGCGGGGACGCCGTCCTCACCGTGGGGGAGAGCCTCTACACCGAAGGGGGCCTGCTCGGTACCTCCACCTACACCCTGAACGGAACCAACCTCGTGGTGGCGGTGGACACCTTGGAGACCACCCGCGATGACGTGGTGGCCCTCAACGCATCCCAGGTGGAGGACATCTGGTCGCTCGCCGAGCAGGCGCTCGAGCAGTATGACGGCCCCAATCCCTGTCCGGACAGCACCATGGTCTCGGTCATGGTCGTGGAAGCGGGACAGGAGACGGACGCTGCCACCTTCTTCCCGGACTGCAACGAGGAACCCCACGCCGACGTGCTCCTCGCAGCAGTCGTGGAGGCTGCACGCTAGTTCGGCCCGTCCGGCGCCGTCCGCCTGAGGGCCGGGGGCCTTCTTCCGCGGGGCTGCGCGTGCGGGCTTACTGC
>CAZTOM010000114.1:3833-6026 GCA_964615555.1 uncultured Actinomycetaceae bacterium | reverse complement strand
AGTGCGCGGGCCAGGGGCCTTCTCCTGCAGGTCTGCGCGTGCGGGGTTACTGCAGTGCGCGGGCCAGGGGCCTTCTCCTGCAGGTCTGCGCGTGCGGGGTTACTGCAGGGCGAGGGCCACGGCGAGCTCGCACGAGTCGTGGCCGGTTTCGCCTCCGAAGTCCGAGACGGCCACCTGGATGTAGGAACCCCCGATCACGCCACCCACGCGGCAGAGCGCGCCCATCCCGGCAATGCCGATCGAGACACGGTAGCCATCGGCGCCGAGTCGCGGTTCGTGGACGAACTCCACCTCTTCCATACCCGAGGCCATCTCGTTCACCTCATCGACCACCTCGCGTATCGCATGGTCGGCCCCGGTCATGGACTCGAGTGAGATGCTCACACCCTCATCGGCACT
Organism: uncultured Actinomycetaceae bacterium; assembly: GCA_964615555.1. Classification (GTDB taxonomy): domain Bacteria; phylum Actinomycetota; class Actinomycetes; order Actinomycetales; family Actinomycetaceae; genus JAAZBW01. The sequence continues at coordinate 5,627 of CAZTOM010000114.1, read as the reverse complement.
GATGTAACCGCAGCCACGGTGGGTGATGTCCGGGTAGGGAAGCTCTCCGGAGGTGGTCTGGTCCCAGTCCAACTCGAGCGGTACTCCGGCCGCCGCACCAACCCCATCAGCCGCAGGGCAGCCCTCCGCGGAGGTCCACCCGGCAATAGCCGAGGCATCCACCGTCACCCCCGGCGGCATGGGATCCCCGGCACTGCCACCGGCCCCACCGGCTTCCCCGCCGCCTGCCTCGCCACCGGCGCCGCCTGTGTCTCCGCCGGTATCGCCACCCGCGCCCCCACCGTTCTCGCTACCCGAGTCGCCGCCGGACTCTCCACCTGCGTCCCCACCGGTCTCGCCGCCTGCGTCCCCACCGGACTCACCGGCAGTTCCCCCACCGGCGGGATCGCCCGGGCGAGCGGGATCGGTCTGGGTGCTACCAGCGCCGGGCCCGGGCTCCCGGGACTTGGTCTCACCGCCACAGGCGGTCAGGGCCAGGGCTGCCGCAGCGGTGAGCGCTGCGAGGCTGTGAAGGCGTCGGGGCATCATGTCTCTCTCCTGTTCCACCATCTACTGCTCCAGCCAGCCAAACAGGGGGAGTGGCGAAAGTCGAACAAATCGGAGATCTCCGCCCCGGCCCAGATGCCCCGCCACCCAATGTCTATGGCAGGGCCTCTAACCGTTAGCCGTCCACGCGGTGCCCACGAACCCAACGCCTGCGTGCAGAGCCGATAGCCGTTAGCCGTCCGCGCGATGCCCCCCGCGCCCAACGCCTGCGTGCAGGGCCGCTAACCGTTCGTGGCGAACTCCGCGATCACCGGAACGTGGTCGGAGGCTCCCTTGCCCTTGCGCTCGTTGCGGTCGATCTCGGCGCCCACCACGCCCGCCGCGAGGGCGGGGGAGGCGTAGATGAAGTCGATTCGCATGCCCTCGTTCTTGGGGAAGCGGAGCTGCTGGTAGTCCAAGTAGGTGTACTGCTCGGGGACGAACCGCCGGGTGACCTCCTCGAACCCGGCCTCACCGATCGCGCGGAACGCGGCACGCTCGGGCTCCGAGACGTGGGTCTTGCCCTCGAAGAAGTCCATGGACCACACGTCGTGGTCCTCGGGTGCGACGTTCCAGTCGCCCACGAGCGCGACCCGGGCGTCGTCGTCGGCAATCCAGGAGCTGCCCGCCCCCCGCAGCGCCTCGAGCCAAGCGAGCTTGTACGCATAGTGAGGGTTGTCCAGCTCGCGGCCGTTCGGCACGTAGAGCGACCACAACCGCAGCGCATCCGCCCCGGTGCCCACCGTGGCGCCGAGCGCACGGGCCTCGGTAACGGACTCGTCGCCCCAGCCGGGGGCGCCGGGGAAGCCGAGTTCCACATCGCTGAGGCCCACACGGGAGGCGATGGCCACACCGTTCCACTGGTTGGTGCCGTGGAATGCGATCTCGTACCCGGCCATCTCGAAGGGGGCGATCGGGAAGAGCTCGTCCTTGACCTTCGTCTCCTGCATGGCGAGCGCATCCACACCGGAGCGCTCGAGGAAGGCGATTACGCGGTCGATGCGGGTGCGGATGGAGTTCACGTTCCAGGTGGCGATGCGCATGGGCCCAGCCTATGCGGGCAACCGGAGGACGATGGCTTCAGAAGCCGGTAGAAGCCGCGATTCCCCACGAACGTGCGAATCCGGCGCCCGCTCGAGAGCGCCCTCTGTCCCCCTTTCCGCGTTCTTGCAGGTGAGGAGCGTGGCTGGATTGGAGGTGTTCGTCCTGGTCCCGCCACATTTGCACGTTCGGAGGAAAAGGCGCGCCCGCACGGCGCATCTGCCGCCT
>CAZTOM010000114.1:0-3733 GCA_964615555.1 uncultured Actinomycetaceae bacterium | reverse complement strand
CCCGGCCCGCATCTGCCGCCTCCCGGCCCGCATCTGCCGCCTCCCGGCCCGCATCTGCCGCCTCCCGGCCCGCATCCGCCGCCTCCCGGCCCGCATCTCTCTCGCTGCGCCCACCGCCTCCCCCCGGCCGTGCCCGTGTTCGCACCCTGCGCGCGAACTTGCCAGAATGGGCCGGAGCACGAAGCAGAGACAAGAAAGAGGTCTCCATGACCGTAGTTGTGGCCTACAAGTGGGCCGCGGACCCGGGGGATGCGGCCGTCCGCGCGGACGGCACCATCGACTGGTCCCGCGCCAAGGCGACCATCTCCGAGTACGACCCCGTGGCGATCGCCGTCGCCCGCGCCGCCGCAGACGCCGCCGGCACCGAACTGGTGGGCATCTCCGTGGGTGGCGAGGCCGTGGCCGGCTCCATGGCGAAGAAGGCCGCCCTCTCCCGCGGCATCGACCGGATTGTGGTGGCCGCAGACGATGCCACCTCCACCTGGAACTTCACGGACACCGGCCGGGCCCTCGCGGCGCTCGCGCAGCGGGCCGGCGCCACGCTCGTGGTCACCGGCGACGCCTCCTCCGACGAGTCCGCCCACCTGGTGCCCGCCACCCTCGCCGGGGCGCTCGGCTGGCCCTGCTTCCAGGAGGTCTCCGCCATCACCCCCGAGGGCGACGGCTGGCTCCTCACCCAGGCCGTCCCGGGCGGGCAGCGCACCGTCCGTACCGCCGGCCCGGTGGTGGTGGCGATGTCCCCGGACGCCGCCCAGGTCAAGATCCCCGGCATGAAGGACATCCTCGCCGCCGGCAAGAAGCCCGCCGAGCAGGTCCCGCTGGACGCGCTCGGCGTTGAGCCGGTGGCGATCGAGCCCGTCTCCGCCGGGAAGCCCGCCGCCCGCGCCCGTAAGAACGTGATCCTGCGCGGCCCCACCGCCGCCCGCGAACTCGTGGACGCCCTCACCCAGGAAGGGGCCCTCCCGTGACCGCCATCATCCTCACCACCACCCCCGCCGACGGCGGCGCCCGCGCCCTCGCCCCCGGCGCGCGCGTCTTCCGCATCACCGCGCCGGAGGGCGTGCCCGCAGAGGCGCTCGCCCCCGCCCTGCGGGAGTGGATCTCCGCCGACGGCGCCGCCCACCTGGCCGCCAACGGCTCGCCCGCGCGCATCGTCCTCCCGAACCGCGCGGCCGAGCGCTCGCTCGCTGGCGCGCTCGCGGTGCACCTGGGTGCCCCGCTCCTTACGTCCGTGACCGCCCTCGACGGCGCGAACGTCACCACCTCCCGTTACGGAGGCCTCGTGGACGAGACGTTCCGGGTGGACGGAACGGCCGTCGTCGTCGTGGAGGAGGGGGACGAGACGGACGGCGAGGCGGAAGCTCTGGAGCTGGCCGGCGAGGGCGCCGAGGTGACGGGCGTGGACGCCGGCACCGGCGCGAGCGGCAACCTCCGTGTGGCCGAGCGCGTGGTGGTGGCCGGGCGGGGGTTCACCTCGCAGGAGGACCTCTCGCTCGCGCGGGAGCTTGCCGGGGCGCTGGGCGCGGAGTTGGGTGGCACGCGGCCGCTCGCGGAGGGGCTCGGCTGGCTGCCGAAGTCCGCGTACGTGGGCGTCTCCGGGCACACCATCGCACCGGACCTGTACGTGGGCGTGGGCGTCTCCGGGGCGCTGCACCATCTCAACGGCGTGGACGCGCGCGTGGCCGCGGCGATCGTGGACGACGAGGAGGCGCCGATCGTGGAGGCCTCCGACTACGTGATCGTGGGCAACCTGTACGAGATCGTGCCGCAGGTGATCCAGGAGCTCGGCGCCCGCTGAGGTTCGCCCAGCGGGCCGTGGGAAGAATTCGGCGGGTGGATCAGCCCCCGGCGGGTGCGGGAGACGGGTCAGCCCTCGCGGAAGTGGATGCCCATGCTGCCGCGGGGGTAGTGCCACTTCAAGGCGCCGGGGGCGGCCACGGCGAGGCAGGTGCCGCACTCAAGGCAGGCGGCGTACTCCACGGAGATGGTGCCGTCCGGTTCCTCGGCGTACACGTGGGCGGGGCAGACGCGCACCAGGAGCTTGCCGGTGCCGGTGGCGCGGGCGATCTCCTGGTTGACCTCGATGTGGGATTCTTCCTCGTCGGTTTCGAAGATGTTGCGGGCGAGGCGCTCGGGCACGGAGCCCTGGTAGTCGGCCATGTGTGTCTCCTTTCTCCCCTACAGGGCGCGGACGGCCTGCCAGCCGAGGCGGGCGAGGCGTCGCATGGTGAGCGTGGAGTTCTTGAGGGCGCCCCGGGCCACGGTGAGGAGGTGGCGGCGGGGGGTGAGGTCGTGGTCGTAGATGCCGTGGAAGACGTCGGCGAGCAGGAGTCCCACGTCCTTGTACATCTCCTCGTTCTCGAGGAACGCGGGGGCCTTGGCGTAGGTCTTCATGTCCTTGCCCACGAACGTCTCGTTGAACTCGGCCACGTACACGTCCATCGCGGCCTGGGAGACGTCACCGGCGTCCAGGGCCTTGTTGATCGCCGTGACCGCCGCGAGGGCGGAGCCGGCGGCCAGATCCATGCCGCGGATCGTCATGCCGGTGTTCAGGGTGAATCCGGCGGCATCCCCGATGATGACCAGGCCCGGGCGGGTGAGGTCGTGGGTGACCATGGCCGGGCCGTCCTCGATGGTGAGGTGGCAGCCGTACTCCAGGAGCTCACCGTCCTTCAGGAACGGGGTGATCGCGGGGTGGGCCAGGAAGTGGTCGTGGACCCCGGAGGCGGTCAGGCCCTTCGCGTCCAAATCGTCCAGGCGGAGGACCACCCCGATGGAGATGGAATCGGTGTTGGTGTACATGAACCCGCCACCCGCCACGGACTGGGTGGCGTCCCCCACGATCGCGTAGGCGGCGCCGTCCGTGGGGCCGGTGAGGTTGAAGCGGTCCTCGATCACGTGCGGGGGCAGCTTGATCACGGACTTCACGCCCACTGCCAGGTGCTTCACCGGTTCCTTGGCACGGATCCCGGCGTACTGGGCCAGGAAGGAGTTCACCCCGTCCGCGGCCACCACCACGTGGGAGCGCAGCTCGTCCTCCCCGGAGCGCACCCCCACCACCTGGGAGCCCTCCACCAGGAGCTCGTCCACGAGCACACCGGGCATCACCGTGACGCCCGCCTCCTCGCACTGCTCCGCCAGCCAGGCGTCCAGCTTGGCGCGCAGCACCGTCACCGCGTTCACCGGAGTTGCAAGGCGCGCATCCCAGTAGTCGATGTTCACGCGGGAGGACTCGTTCAAGAACGAGAGCACGTTGCGAGTAATCCGGCGCTCAACAGGTGCCTCCTCCACGAAGTTCGGGAACACCTGCTCCATCACGCGGCAGTAGAACACCCCACCGGAGAGGTTCTTCGACCCCACCTCCGCGCCGCGCTCGATCAGCAGCACCTCCCGGCCCGCCCTCGCCAGCTCGTACGCCGCCACCGTCCCGGCAACACCCCCACCAACCACGATGACGTCAAAATCGACCTCGGTCATCCCTCTCCATCCTCCTTGGGTGGCGTGGTTTCCCAGTTCCCACCACCCTGCCGGATCACCATCATCTCCTACCACCTCGCCGGGTGCTGGCGGCGTGGGTTCTGGAGGCACAGGTGCCGAGGCCAGGGGCTCCGAGGGCACGGGCGCTGCAGCGATGGGTGCCAGCGAGCGTCGAGCCGCTGGCCGACCGTAGGCTCGTTCTATGGGAACCGCACTGATCACCGGAGCATCCGCCGGGCTCGGACTCGAGTACGCC
>CAZTOM010000113.1:2672-7786 GCA_964615555.1 uncultured Actinomycetaceae bacterium | reverse complement strand
GCTCCCCGTGGCGGTCGATCTCCGCGCCGAAGGAGCGCAGGAGGTCCAGGACCAGGCCCACCACGATCAGGTACACACCCAGGTCGAAGAGGAGGGCCGTGGCCAGGTGGACGTCCCCGAACACCGGCATGGTGAAGTCGAAGACTGCGGTCTGGAGCACCTGCCCGCCGAACAGCAGCGGGGTGAGGGCCGCGAGGGCCGCCACCACCAGGCCACCGCCCAGCAGGAAGCCGGCGTGCAGCGGCAGGGTCTCCCCCAGCTCGTAGCGGCCGGCCGCAAGGTAGCGCACCATCAGTGCGGTCCCCGCCACGAGCCCACCGGCGAACCCGCCGCCCGGCGAGTTGTGGCCCGCGAAGAGCAGGAAGAGGGAGAAGACCACCATGGTGGGGAACACCATGCGGGTGCCCACCTCGAAGATCAGGGAGCGGCGGCGGGGTGCGAGCGTGCGGCCCCCGGGCAGCCAGCGCTGGTCTCGGTGGGGGGCGCGGACCCACGTGGGGGGCCCGAGCTGCTGGGAGCTGCCGCGCAGGGGGTAGTCCACATCGTCGTCGCCGCCCCAGACCTGCACGCGGCGGCCGGAGGGGATGCGGTTACGGGCCGAGTCCACCATGCCGAAGCGGTCGCGGACGAACAGGAGCGAGGCGACGCCGGTGGCGGCCACGAGGATCACCGAGATCTCACCCATGGTGTCCCACGCACGCGTGTCCACGAGGGTCACGTTCACGATGTTGTAGCCGTAGCCGTAGTCCAGGGTGGCCTGCGGGAAGCGCTCGGAGACGGGCGGGGTGTCCCCGCGGCCGGCCATCGCGATGAGGGTCATGAGGACCACGCCGATCCCGGTGAGGGAGGCCAGCCCCACGCGCACCCAGCGGTCGCGGGCGAAGGGGCGGTTGGTGAAGTAGGTGGGCAGGCGGCGCAGCACCAGCACGAAGATCACCAGCGAGACCGTCTCCACCATCACCTGGGTGAGGGCGATGTCCGGGCCGCCGTGCACTGCGTAGAGCAGGGCCACTGCGTAGCCGGAGACGCCGGAGAGGATCACGGCCTTGAGGCGGCGGCGGGCGCGGGCGGCCATCCAGGCGGTGAGGCCGGCCGCGATGGCGATGGGCACCTGACCCCACCAGGCGTAGAGCTGCACGTCCTCCGGGAGGATGCCCATGGTGAGTGCGGCGCCGCCCGCGCCGAACACCACCACCGCGAGGATGATCATCAGGTAGGTGGGCAGGGAGCCTCGCTGGGTGACCGCGGTGACGTCAGCGGAGAAGTGGGTGAGGCCGCGCATGGTGGCGCGGAAGGCGCCGTCCGCGGAGGGGCCCATCTCGAGGGCGCCCTGGATGCCCTCCACGCGGTGGCGGACCAGGTGGATCCCGGTACCGAGCAGGGCCACCACGGCCGTGAGGAGGAGGGGGAGGGTGAAACCGTGCCAGAGCACCAGGTGGCCCGGTTCGCCGGCGAACTGGCCGGCGTAGGGGGCAAGCCCGCGGTCCATGATTGCCGGGACGATGCCGAGCACGAGCGTGACCACGGTGAGGAAGACGATGGGCGCCAGGATGAGGCGCGAGTGGTAGCGCGGCTCCGCGGGCTCCTCCACGGTGCGGTCCCCGAACGCGCCGAACCAGAAGCGCAGCCCGTAGGCGAACGTGATGATGCTGCCGAGCACGAACACGGCCACGGTGGGCCAGTCCTGCGCGTCCGTGAACGCGGTGAGGGCGCCCTCCTTGGCCACGAATCCTGCCATGGGCGGCAGGCCGATCATGGAGCCGGTGGCGATCGCCGCCGCCACCGCGAGGATGGGCATGGACTTGCGCAGACCTGTGAGCTTGCGCAGGTCACGGGTTCCCACGGACCAGTCGATCACACCCACGGAGAGGAAGAGCGTGGACTTGAACATGGAGTGGCCCACCACCAGCGCCATGCCTGCGAGCGCCGTAGCGGCACTCCCGTAGCCGAGCACCGCGATCAGCATGCCGAGCTGGGAGACGGTGCCGAAGGCGAGGACCAGCTTCAGATCGTGCTGCCGCAGGGCCCGGTAGCCGCCCACGATCATGGTGGCGAGCCCCAGCCAGAGGGTGACGTGGTGCCACGCGGGGTTCCACCCGAACCCGGGTGCGAGCCGCGCCACCAGGTAGACACCGGCCTTCACCATGGCGGCGGCGTGCAGGTAGGCGGAGACCGGGGTGGGGGCGGCCATGGCGGCCGGGAGCCAGAAGTGGAAGGGGATGAGCGCGGACTTGGAGACCGCGCCCATGAGGATCAGGATCAGGAAGGCGGAGACCACCCAGCCGGGTGCCTCCGGGCCCACGATCCCCTCCGCGCCGTTGGAGACCAGGCGGGAGAGCTCGTACGAGCCACCCGGCAGCTCGGCCAGTCCGATGATGCCGGCCAGCATGGCCAGGCCGCCGAACGTGGTGACCAGGATGGCCTGCGAGGCCGCACGGCGGGAGGCCTGGCGCTCGTGGTAGTGGCCGATCAGGAGGTAGGAGAACACCGTGGTGAGCTCCCAGAACACGTACATCATCAACGTGTTGTCCGTGGTCACGAGCCCGAGCATCGCCCCGGCGAACGCCACGAACACCCCGCCGAACCGCGCCAGCGCCTTGGCGGTGGCGGAGAAGTAGGCGGCGCAGTAGACCAGCACCAGGGCGCCCACACCGGTCACGATCATCGCCATGGTCCAGCTCAGGGCGTCCAGGCGGAAGTCCAGGTGGAGCCCGAGCTGGGTGACCCAGGGGATGAACTCGTCCAAGGCCCCGCCGGAGAACACGAGCGGTGCCTGGGAGAGGAACCACAGCGCGGAGGCGCCGGGCACGAGTGCCAGGAGGAGGAAGCCCCGCCGTCCCAGCCGCGTCAGCGCTACGGGTGCGAGGAGCGCCGCTACGCCATGCAGGAGGACAAGGAGGGTCACGGGCGGCCTTCTGGGTCGCGATCTTCTGGGATTCGGGGAAAGTCTAACCGGGCAAGCCCATTCGTACCGAAAGTGTTCACTATCTGTTGCACAGGAGGGGCGCGGGGGTGGGCGCGCACGCATACGCTTCTTCCATGAGCTTCGCCGCCGCCGAACGGGCCGACCTGTGTGACACCTTCCTCCAGGTGGGTCCGGACGCGCCCACCCTCAATGACGGCTGGGACGCCTACGACCTCGCCGCCCACCTGTGGGTCCGGGAGAACCGCACCACCGCCCGGCTGCTCATCATGGTGGATCCGCGCCGCACCGAGGAGATGCTCATCCGCGCCGCCAAGCAGGAGAACTCCTTCCTGCGCCTCATCTCACTCCTGCGTCAGGGCCCCGCAGGCGTGAGCCCGTTCCGCATCCCCGGCGCCGAGCGGCTCGCCAACACCGCCGAGCTCTTCATCCACCACGAGGACCTGCGCCGCGCCAGCCCCGATCCGCTCCCCCCGCGCGGCCTGGACGAGACCGCCACCAAGGCCCTCACCTCCGCTCTGCGCCGGATGGCCGGCCTCATGTTCCGCAAGGCCCCGTTCGGCGTGGACCTGGTGATCCCGGGCGGCGAGACCATCTCCGTCAAGCGCAACCGCAAGGTGGGCATCCACGGCGAACCGGGCGAGCTCCTCCTGTGGGGCTCCGGCCGCACCGCAGTGGCCCGCGTAGAGGTGGCCGGCCGCCCCGAGGACGTCACGGCGCTAGAGAAGACGCTCGGCATCTGAGGGCCAGGGCGATCAGCCCAGCCGCGAGTCTCCAGCTCCGGGGCCCCGGTTCCCGCCGCCGGTCCGCCCCGGGCGATCAGCCCTCCCGCAGCTCCCACGCCGACTCGTAGGCCACCGGCCGGAACCCGAGCGCATCGTTGATTGCGAGCATGTATCCGTTCTCGTCCGCGTTCCACGTGTGGATCCGCTCCGCCGCCGGGTTCGCCTCCAGCAGCCGGAACAGCATTTCCGTCTTGATCCACATCCCCAGCCGGCGCCCGCGGTGCTCGCCGTGCACCAGCGTGTCATCCTGCCAGATCCCCGGCCAGCCCGGCTGCGGCCACTGCACCTCGGTGTAGGCCACCAGCGCGCCCGACTCCTCATGCTGCGCCGCCACCACCAGCCACTGCAGACCCCGCGCAAGCGCCCGCTCATCGTTGTACGCGACCCGCTCGGCGGTCATGTCGCTCTCCTCCGCGGTGAGACCCGCACTCGGTGCGTCCACGCTCATCCGACGCTTGAGCTGCGCGAAGCCCTCCCGGTACCCCTCCGGGCACGGTCCCTCCCATGCCACGATCCGGTATCCGGCCGCCTTCCCGCGTGCCTCCTGGCGCAACTCCCCGACGGCGGCGAGCCAGTCCTCCCGTTCCCCCACCTCCCGCGCCTCTCCGTTTCCGACGCCGGAGCCCACCTCGGCCCGTCCGCCCGCCCCCCGCACCCCGGCCGCGTCGTCGTCGGAGACCACGGAGCGAGACGGGATGGTGAGGGTGGAGACGCGCTCCACCTGCTCGAACTCGAAACCGAGGGAGGTGAGCCAGCGGACCTCGGGGGCGGCGCCGTCGACGGCACCGAAACCGGTGGCGGGGAGGACGGCGCGCGGGTGGTCCTGGGCCACGATCGGGCCGGTGCGCCAGACCTGGACGGTGGTGCGGCTGGCATTCGCGAGTTCGCGGCGGACCTGTGCGGCGAGTGCGCGGCCCACGCCGGCGCCGCGGGCGGGCGGGGTGACCCACAGCCACACGTACGCGAGCTCGCGGTTCTCCCTGAGGGGGCAGTTGACGATCGCCACGCCCAGCACGTGGTGGGGCTGCGGGGAGAGGGGGTCGGCGTGGTCGGACAGGGCGATGAGGCGGCGGGCGTCCCAGTACTTGGTGGACTTCCACGTCTCGAGCTGGGAGGAATCGGACTCGGTGAAGTCGCCGTGGCCGTAGATGAGCTGCTCGGCGTCGCGGACGGCCTGGGTGTAGGCGCGCTGGAGCCGGGTCAGTTCGGTGGCGTCCGGCGCGGGGACGCCGATGTTGAGGACCTGTGGCACGAACGTGAGTATGGCAGCGGTGGCCTCGCGCCCGCCATGGTTTTTCTGGGCGGCGGCTGCCTGACGGCAGCGGTTACCTGGTGGCCACGGCTGACGGCCCCGGACTACCGCACCGCCACGGCTACCGCACCGCCACGGCTACCGCACCGCCACG
>CAZTOM010000113.1:0-2572 GCA_964615555.1 uncultured Actinomycetaceae bacterium | reverse complement strand
CCACGGCTACCGCACCGCCACGCGCGCGACCACGGCGCGGTGGTCGGTGCCGGGCATGTCCACGATCCAGGAGTCCAGGGGCACCCAGTGCGCCGGGTCCACGTAGATGCGGTCGATCGGGGCGCCCATCCAGGCGGGGATGTCATCCGGCCAGGTGCCCCAGCCGCCGGCGCCGGTCTCGAGGAGCACATCCACGTAGCCGCAGTCGTGCATGCCGGCCAGGTGGTCGCGGGTTCCGTTGAAGTCCCCACCCAGGATCCCCCAGGCGGACGCCGTGCAGGTGGAGAGGGACGCCTCCATGTCCGCCACCCAGTTCTGCCGGATCTGCTCGGAGGAGTTCCCGCCGTAGATCCACGTGAACGGCCACGGCGTGGGCGGGCCCAGCGCATGGATGGCGGTGATGACCGGCCCCTCGCCCTCCGGTGCCGCCTGCGTGGCGCCCACCATCGGGCTTCCCGCGCTCCGGTAGGCCCCGAGGTCCGCGGCCACCAGCACGGACGTGTCCCGCGAATCCCCCTTCCGCTCCGGGAGCACCGTGAACTCGCGGCCGCCATCCCCGGCCGCATCCCCGAAGGCGAGGAGGTCGCGCACGTGGAGCGCGTCGATGATGGGCGTTTCCGGTAGGAGCACCACGTCCGCCCCCGCCGCCCGCACGAGCCGCGCGATCTCCCCCGGCGGCACGTTCGCCCACTGCGTGTTGAGCGCCACCACGGTCACCTCGCCCGGGTGCACCGGCATCTCCGCCAGTTCCTCCACCGTCACCAGCGCGTCCTGCTCCAGCCCCCGCTGCCACATCACCCCGGCGTGCACCGCCGTGGATACCGCGGCTACCAGCGCGAGGGTCAGGGAGATCGCCGGGAACCGCGGGGGCACCGGCCGATTCTTGGCGCGGCTGCGGGGGTTGATGCCCGCCATCACCCGGCGACGGCGGATCGCCCCGCCCACACACCACACCGCCGCCACCAGCATCAGGGCGAACGAGCCCGCCGCCAGTAGCCCCCGGGTGGCGATGAGCTGCCCGATGGGGTTGTGGTGCTGCAGCCCCAGCACCGGCGCCAGCGCCAGCGCCGCCATGCCCACCACGGGCACGGCGGCAACTATCCACGCAAGCGCGCGAAGCCAGGGCCGGGAATGCATGTGAACCATCATCCCAGCGCCACGCGCGGGATCACGGGAGCGGCCTCCCGGGCGCGGTGGACCGGGTGCTGGGTTCTGGTCCCCACTCTGGTCCCCACGAACCTGACCCACCCCCACGAACCTGACGCGTGTGGGGGCATTCATCCGTCATGTTCGTCGGCAACCCTCGTTGTCATCAGAGGGTCCCCGGCCCAACTGACAGCGGGTGGCCACCGCCGTATGGGGTGGCCACCCGCCGTGCGGGGAATCCGCGCTTAGGAGAGGACGTCCTCGCGCGCGGTCTTGTGTGTGGGCGCGGGCTCGTGGTCATCGGCCGGCGGGTTGCGCCGGGAGAGGGCCGCGAAGATCGCACCGGAGATGTTGTGCCAGGTGGAGAAGATCGCGGCGGGGAGGGCGGCCTCCGGGGTGAAGTACTGGGCGGCCAGACCGGCGGCGAGGCCGGAGTTCTGCATACCCACCTCCACGGCGATGGTGCGCGACTGCTTGTCCGAACGCTTGGTGAGGCGGCCCAACAGGTACCCAAGGCCGTAGCCGGAGAGGTTGTGGAGGATCACCGCCACGAACACCAGTAGGCCAGCGGTCATGAGCGCCTCGTGCGAGCCGGGGATCACGGCAATCACAACGCTGGTGATGGCGAGGACCGAGATCCACGGGAGGATCGGCTCGATCGCCTCCACCACCTTCGGGATGATCAGGCGGATCACCAGGCCACCGATCACCGGGATCAGCACGATCTTCACGATGGACATGGCCATAGAGCCCGCGTCCACCGGCATGTAGGCGCCCGCGAGCCACAGGGTGAGGAGCGGGGTCATGAGGGGTGCGAGCAGCGTGGAGATGGAGGTCATGGTCACGGACAGGGCGGTGTCACCCTTCGCGAGGTAGGTGACCACGTTGGAGGAGGTGCCACCCGGGGCGCAGCCCACCAGGATCACGCCGGCCGCGAGCGCCGCCGGCAGGCCCAGCATCACGGAGATGCCGAGCCCGAGCAGCGGCATAATCACGAACTGGGCCACCACACCGATGAGGATCGGAAGGGGGCGCTTGAAGACGTAGGAGAAGTCACCGAGGGTCAGCGTGAGACCCATGCCGAACATGATGATCTGCAACAGCGTGGTGACGTGGGGCGCCCAGCCGCTGAACGGCTGGGGGTTGATCACGGCCATCGCGGCGCCTGCGATCACGAGGAGCGGGAACACCGTGACGGCAATCTTCGCGGAACGTTCCTTGCGGGCGGACTCCGGGGACGGAGTCGCCGCCTGAGGGGTGGTTGGCTGACTCATGGAGCCATTGTCACGTCGCCATCTTGGAATATGGGACGAATGTCCACCATGTGGCCTATGAGCTTGGGCACTGACAACGCAAAGGGGCGGGCGGAACCCTTTCAGGCTCCGCCCGCCCCTCTACGTCAGGCGCCTACCGGCACCCAGGCCCT
>CAZTOM010000112.1:6007-7796 GCA_964615555.1 uncultured Actinomycetaceae bacterium | reverse complement strand
GGTGGCGGTTGCGTTGCAGCGCGGACTGGTGCCACGAGGGCCCGTACTCGCCGCCGCCGCGGATGTTCGCCACCACATAGGTCCCACCCCGCGCGAGCCATGCCCGCGCCATCGTGGGGTTGTACGCCGGGACCAGCGAGATCTCGAACCCGCCGTAGCCGTAGAGCAGGGTGGGGTTCGCCGCGGCTTGATCGGAACCACGGGCCGGGGTGACCTGGAAGTACGGGACGCGGGTGCCGTCGTCGGAAATGGCGAAGTGCTGGGAGACCTCCATGCCGGCGGGATCGAAGAACGCGGGCATGGACTTCAGCTCCTCGTAGCCCACCGGGTTGCCGGAGCGGTCGAGGGTGAGGTGGCCGAGCGTGGAGGGGGTGAGGTAGCTCTGCGAGGTGACCCACAGCTCGTCGTTCTCGCGGGAGTCCACGGGGGCCACGGAGATGGTGGCGAAGCGCAGGGCGTCGCCGACGCCGTCGGACGGGGAGGCACTGCGGGAGGACGGCTCGGAGCGATCGGAGGACGCGACGGGACCATCGGGAGACGGTGCGGCGCCCTCGGACGGGACGGAACCATCGGGGGACGGGACGGAACCCTCGATCGAGGCGAGGTCGAGGGCCTGGCGGCGCCACCCGCCGTCGTCGTCCGCGCCGGTGTCCCCACGCTCGGGTGGGGTGAGGACCTCGATACGGTTGCGGACGTCGTCGAGGAGGGTGACCACCACGTGGTGGCGGGTGGCGGTGGTGGCCGCGAGCGAGGTGGAGGGGGAGGGGGTGAAGAGGACGGTGAAGTCCTCATGCCCCGCGCGGAACTCCTCGTAGGGGATCGCGAGCAGGGCGCCGGAGGGGTAGGTGGCGTTGCCGAGCGACCACGGATCGCGCAGCGTGACCAGCAGCCACTCGCGCCACACGCTCGCCTCCGCGCTACGGGGTACGTTCACGAGCTCGAGGCCGTCCTCGCGTAGCTCGTAGAGCTCGGAATCGTAGAAGGCGATGGCGCGCTGCACGAACGTGCGCTCGAAACCGGGGGTGGAGTCGAAGCCGGCGCCGATGTACATGTCCTCCATCTCCCCCTCGTAGAGGAGTTCGGACTCCGACAGCGGGGTGCCGCGGCGCCAGCGGCGCACGGTGCGCGGGTAGCCGGAGCGGGTGAGGGAGCCCTCACCGGTGTCCGTGAAGATGAGGGTCTCCTCGCCGGTGGTGTCCGCCCAGACCATGTCCCCCTTGGACTCGTCCCGGGTGAAGCCGCCGTCCACGAACGTGCGGGTGGTGAGGTCGAACTCGCGGGTGGTGTCCGCGTCCGAGCCGCCGCGGGAGAGCGTGACGAGCGCGCGGTCACGGGAGGGGTAGAGCACCTTGGCTCCGTGCCACACCCAGTTCACGCCCTCCGCCTCGCCGAGCGCGTCCACATCAATGAGCACGTCCCACTCCGGGTCCTCAGCGCGGTAGGACTCCCACGTGGTGCGCCGCCAGATGCCGCGCTCGTGGTCCTTGTCCGTCCAGAAGTTGTAGAGGTACTCGCCGCGCTGGGCCACGCCCGGGATCCGCTCATCCGAGTCCAGGACCTCCAGGAGCTCCGCCTCGATCTCACGCTCGCGGTCCGTGTGGAGCTCGGCCTCCGCGGCCGCGTTCTTCTCCGTGACCCACAGGAGGGCCTCGCTGCCCTCCACCTCCTCCAGCCAGAGGTAGGGATCGGTGCCCGCGGGCGTGGGGTCGTTGCTGTACCGCTCGTTCATCCCCCCATCCCATCACTTCCGGCCGCCCGGGTCCACGCTGTTTCGGCTGGAGTTGGTGGG
>CAZTOM010000112.1:0-5907 GCA_964615555.1 uncultured Actinomycetaceae bacterium | reverse complement strand
TGGGCCCGGAGACGCGGAACCGGCACCCTCATCTGTGGTTGTGAGGATGCCGGTTCGCTCGCGCATGGAAGCGCGGTGTCCTGAGTATCTACTCGGAGCTTTGCACTTCCTTGTCAGCGAGTAGGTCAATTCCCACGAGGCATCACTCCTTTCAACGTTGGGCCCGGATCCGATCCGGCTTGGGGTCCAGTGTGCACCGGATCAGGAATTGGCGCACCCCTTTTTCGCGCCGCTGTGGAGATCGCCGTAGGCGGGGAGTCTCGAGTGCTGAGGTATGGGCGTCGGGATACCGACGGAAATCGGCAACAGCCGGGGGTCTGTAAGACTGGCTGCATGCCTGAGATCCACGAACTCTCCGCCCTCGACCTCGCAGCCGCCCTCCGCCGCGGCGACCTCTCCGCCACCGAGGTGAACGAGGCCACCGAGCACCGCATCGCCACCGCCGGCGCCGCCGTCGGCGCGTTCGCGCACACCACCCCCGAACTGGCCGAACGCCAGGCCCGCGAGGCCGATCGGGTCCTCACCGAGTGGCGCGCCGCCGGCTCCCCGGACGGCCCGGACGCACCCCCGCCCTTCCTCGGCGTCCCCGTCCCCATCAAGGACCTCAACCAGGTGGCCGGCGTCCCCTGGGAGGCCGGTTCCGCGGTCATGCGCGGCAACGTCGCAGACCTCGACGACGGCGTGGTCACCCTGCTCCGCAACGCCGGCACCGTCATGGTGGGCAAGACCACCACACCCGAGTTCGGCTTCCCCCCGTACACCGAACCCGCGCTCGGCCCGGCCGCCCGCACGCCCTGGGACCTGACCCGTACGGCGGGTGGGTCCTCGGGTGGGGCGGGCGCCGCCGTCGCCGCCGGAGTGGTGCCCGTTGCGCATGGGTCCGACGGCGGAGGCTCCCTGCGTATTCCGGCTGCGGCGTGCGGCGTGGTCGGGTTGAAACCGTCCCGGGGCCGGGTCTCGCCCGGACCGTACGGCGGGGAGAGCATCGGGCTGTCCACGAACGGCGTGATCACGCGGACCGTGCGGGACTCGGCGGCGTTCCTGGACGTGCTCGGGAAGCCGTGGCCGGGGGACTCGTGGGTCTCGCCGGCGCAGGAGGGCGGGTTCCTCGCGGCCTGTGATCAGGATCCCGGCCGGGTGCGGGTGGGGCTGCTCTTCGAGCCGCTGAACGTGGACGACCTCGACCTACATCCCGAGGCCCGGGCTGCCGCAGAGAAGGCGGCGGCGATCCTTGAGCAGGCCGGTCACGAGGTTTCCGAGGCACCGCGCCCGATGACCGGCACCGACTGGATGACCTTCATGCCGCTGTGGGCCACCTTCGCCGCGCAGATCCCCCTGCCCCCGGGCGGGGAGGAGGGCCTGCTGCCACTCACCCGCTGGCTGCGGGAGATGGGCCAGCGGACCAGTGCGGCTGACTTCGCGAATGCCGTGGTGGGGATGCAGTTGCTCGCCCGGCGCCTGACCCAGGCGTGGTCCGGGTTCGACGTGATCCTCACCCCCACGCTCTCCACGCCCCCACTGCCGCCGGAGGAGCTGCAGCTCCCGGACCCGGAGGCGGACTTCGAGGCGCAGAAGCGCTTCACGCCGTGGACGAGCGTGTGGAACATGCTCGGGGCACCCTCGATCTCCCTGCCGGTCCACACCGCACGCATCGCGCAGCGGGAGGATGCGGCGGATTCGGTTCGGCCCCCGCGGGGTGCGGCGGATGCTGGGGGAGTGGAGCTCCCCTTCGGTGCCATGCTGGGCGCCGTCCGGCCGGGGACGGAGGCCCTGCTGCTGCAGCTCGCCGCGCAGGTGGAGGAGGCCGACCCCTGGCTGCCGCGCCTCGCCCCGGTTATGGAGCGCATCGCCTCCGCGTGAGGGAGCCGCGCCGGTCACCACCCCCTTGGGGCGCTCGGTGCACTCCCCGCACCACGTGACCCCCACGCGCAGACGACGGCGGCCGGCACGTTTCCGTACCGGCCGCCGTCGTCGAGTGGGGGCTTACAGCTCGCGGTTGATGTCGTCGATCGTGTCCGCGGTGGCATCGGCAGCGTCGCTGGCGGCGTCGGCGGCGTCGGATGCGGCGTCGTGCGCGAGGTCGCGGCCAGCGTCTGCGGCCTCCTCGATGTCACGCGCGTCGTCGCGGCCAACCATGGAGTCGGCGCGGTCGCGCATCTCGGTGACCTTCTCCTCGTAGCGGCCGCCGGTCACCTTGTTCGCGGCACCGGCCACGCCGTCGATGACCTTGTCAGACGCGTTCTCGAAGCCATCCGACTGGGTGACCTCATCGACCTTGTCCTTCACGGCCTGCGCACCATCGCCGACCTTGTCCTTGACGGTCTCGAAGGCGTCCTTGGCCTTGTTCTTGATCTCGTCGAAGTTCACCATTTCCGAATAGCTCCAATCTGTGGAGGTAACCAACGCCCAGAATTCTCCCACCTGGCGCGCGTTCTCGCCCGCCGAACGGGAGGGAGAAGAGCCTACCCGGCGCCGCCGCCCATCACCTGCTGGAAGTAGCCCATCACGCGCTCGTCCGCCCAGCCCCAGGCGTCCTCGCCGCGCAGGACCACGTCGCTGCCGCCGTCGCAGTAGATGGTCTGGCCGGCGCAGTGGGAGTTTTCCGGGGAGGTGAGCCAGATCAGCAGGTTCGCGATGGACTCCGGCGGCTGGTGGTAGTTCAGCGGCATGGGCACCACGGCGTCCACGAACGCGGCGCTCTCCGGGGTGGCCAGCAGGTCCGCGGTCATGGGGGTGATCACGATCCCGGGGCCCACGGCGTTCAGCGGGATGCCCGCGCCCGCCCACTCCTCGCTCACCGATTGGCGACGCACCCAGATGGAGACGGCCCGCTTGGTGGAGGGGTAGATAAGGCTGGCGGTGCGCTCGTCGGCGGCGAGCTGCTCCGAGATCTCGAGGGCGGCGGCCTCGTCCCGGTTCAGGAGTGCGTCCACGAGCGGGGGATAATTCGGCTGGAGGGAGGACATGGAGGAGACCACCACGGCGCGCGGTGCGTCCGACTCTGCGAGCGTGGGGCGGATCGCCTCGAGGAACTCCACGGCACCGTAGTAATTGACGGCCGTGGCCACCGGCTTCTGGACGGACACACCGGCGGAGGCGATCACGGCGTCCACGCGGCCGCCCGCGGCCTCGAGGGCATCCTCCACCGCTTTCTGCCGGCCCTCGGGAGTGGAGAGGTCGCCGGTCACGTCCGAGTTGCGCAGGTCCACCCCCACCACGGTGTGCCCGGCATCCCGCAGCAGTCGTGCGGTGGTGGCTCCGATGCCAGATCCGGCGCCAGTGACAACATATGTGCGGGACATGCTTCCTCCTTCGGGATTGTGTGATGTAAACAACAGACTGGTGCCTCCAGTCGATTGCTGCAGGATTTTCGACCCCGAACCCCGGGAAATTCTCTGCGATGGCCGATGGGGCGCCCCAACGCGCACTCGGCATCGCGGATTCGCTATCCTCGAACGCGACCTGAGGACCAAGGAGGGCGGTGTGATGACGCATCAGAATCCGGACAGTGCGCCACCCGCACCGGAGAGCGGGACCCCATCGCGGGTGGACGTGGTCCAGGACTACGTCCGCACCCGCATCGCCACGGGCGAGTTCCCGGCGGGGCTCCACCTGAAGGAGCGCGACATCGCCGAGGCCACCGGCATCTCCCGCATCCCCGTGCGGGAGGCGCTGCGCGGGCTCGCCCGTGAGGGGTTCGTGGTCATCCGGGAGGGCCGTGGCGTGGTGGTGGCGGAGTTCTCCCCGCAGAAGCTGGACCAGATGGCCGAGGTGGTCGAGGCCCTCGAGGTGAAGGCCGTGCTGCTCGCCATCGAGAATGCCACCCAGGACGACATCGACGGGCTCATGGGCAACGTCCACCAGACCCGGGCCGCGCTCGAGGAGGGCGACACCGCCGCCGCCTCCTCCACCAACGAGTCCTTCCACCAGCACGTCTATGGCGCCAGCCACAATCCCATGTTGCTGCACATCGTGGAGCCCGCCCGCACCCGGCTGTCCTGGCTGCTGCGCTACCACGAGACCGCGCCCATCATCTGCGAGCTGCACGGGGAGCTCGCCGAGGCCATCGCCGACCGCGACCCCGCCCGCGCCGAACAGGCCGCCATCCGCCACGTGCGCGGAACGGTGGACCTCGTGCACGGCATCCTCTTCCCGGACGCCCCCACGCCCTGACCCCGACGGCGGCGCCCGCCCTCCGTCTGCCCGTTCCCGACGGCGTGACTCGCCTTTTGTCCGATTCGACCAGCCCTGGCGGGACGGGACCAGCCCCGGGAGAAGGGGAGACGCAGGCGCAGGCCGGGGAGTCGCCGTCGGAGCAGGGGACGCCCGTTCCCGAGGCCGGCACGTCGAGCGCGAACCCGACCGAGCCGGGGACGCCCGGTTCCGAGACTGGCGCAGCGGACCCCGAAGAGCCCTTCCCCCCGGAGGTGAGGTTCTCGGGAGACCTGCCGGGGTACGAGTCCCACGAGGACGACGTGGCGGAGGGGTTCTACCGGGACTTCTCGGGGGAGAACGGCTGTACCTTCCAGCACCGCATCGTGATGGCGGGCCTCCTGGGGAGTGAGGCGCCCCTGAGCAACGAGTACGCCTCGGTGCAGGCACTGACGGATGTCCACCGCCTCCAGACCGGGCGGGATACGCAGCAGGGGCCGCTCGGTCGGGACGATGCGGAGCAGGTGACCCTCCCGGCGAACGGCTCCAGCGAGGACTACGAGTTCTGGATGGTCGACGACACCACCGAAGAGGGTGCCCCGATCCGGCTCGCCTCCTCCTACACACCGGTGCCGGGCACCGAGGAGGGCACGTGGGAGAGCTGGGGTGTGGACCTCATCCTCACCTGCAACGCCGGGTCTGACCAGCAACAGGCCGAAGCGGACCTGGACGAGGAGTGGGACGCAATCATGCAGGTGGTGGAGCTGCGCCTCTACGAGAACCCGGACATCCCGGAAGTTGGCGGGTCCAACGAGGCCGCGGCGGGCGGGTCCAACCAGGCCGCGGCGGGCGGGTCCAACCAGGCCGCGGCGGGCGGGTCCGTACGGGCACGCCTGACCCGGTGGCCGAACCAACTTGAGTGGAATAGGCTCAACTTTGGAAACGTTGGGATAGGTAGACAACCGACGCCCATCCAGGAGGAGCCACATGACCGATCAGCTCACCACCAAATCGCGTGAGGCGCTTGCCGCCGCGATCCAGCTCGCCACGAGCGGGGGGAACCCCACGCTCGAGCCCGTCCACCTGCTCCGGGCGCTGCTCGCCCAGGAGGGCGGCGTGGCACTCGGGCTGCTGAATGCGGTGGGGGCGAACGTCCATGACATCGAGATCCAGGCGCACGGGGAACTCTCCCGCCTGCCCGGCGCCTCCGGCTCCTCCGTGGCCCAGCCGCAGACCTCCCGCGAGGTCCTCAACATCATCTCCCAGGCCGGCCAGGAGGCCTCGGCGCTCGGGGACGACTACGTGTCCACCGAGTGCCTCCTCATGGCGCTCGCGGCATCCCAGGGTGCGGCTGGTGAGATCCTCCGCTCCGCCGGGGCCGATCGGGACCGGCTCGCCGCGGCGCTGCCGCAGGTGCGCGGCTCCGGCCGCGTGACCTCCCCGGACCCGGAGGACACGTTCCAGTCCCTGGAGAAGTACGGCCGGGACATGACCGCGCTGGCGCGCACCGGCAAGCTCGATCCGGTGATCGGGCGGGACTCGGAGATCCGCCGCGTGGTGCAGGTGCTCTCGCGGCGCACCAAGAACAACCCCGTGCTGATCGGCGAGCCCGGCGTGGGTAAGACCGCCGTGGTGGAGGGCCTCGCGCAGCGGATCGTGGCCGGAGACGTGCCCGAGTCACTGCGCAACAAGCGCCTCATTGCGCTTGACCTGGCCTCGATGGTGGCCGGCGCCAAGTACCGCGGCGAGTTCGAG
>CAZTOM010000111.1:0-7822 GCA_964615555.1 uncultured Actinomycetaceae bacterium | reverse complement strand
GACGTTCGCCCCAAGATCACCCTCGCGTGCGAGGAGTGCAAGGAGCGCAACTACATCACGAAGAAGAACCGCCGTAACACCCCGGACAGGCTGAACATCTCCAAGCACTGCCCGCGGTGCAACAAGCACACCAACCACCGCGAGACCCGCTGATCCCTCGCGGGGGCCTGCCACTAGGCTGGGCCGCATGAGTCAGCACACCGAACCCACGGGCGTGAACACCGCGCTCGTGGGTTCTTCGTATCCGCCCGCGGGGACCTTCCGCGTGGGCGCCGAGCACATCGCCTCCTTCTCCGAGGCCACCGGCGCCACCTCCCCCCTGCACTTCGACCGTGAGGCGGCCCGCGCCGCCGGCTACCCGGACGTGGTGGCCCCGCCCACCTTCGCCGTGGTGGTGGCCCAGCGTGCCGAGGCCGCCTACATCCAGGACCCGGCCGCCCGCATCGACTTCTCCCGCGTGGTCCACGGTGAGGAGCACTTCACGCACCACCGCCCCATCGTGGCCGGCGACGAGCTCACCACCACCGTCCACGTGGCCTCCGTGGTCCAGCGCGCCGGGATGGACATGGTCACCACCCGCGCGGACATCCTCGACGACGCCGGCGCCCCCGTCGCGTCCGTCACCTCCACCCTCATTGTCCGGGGGGAGGGAGCATGAGCGCACCTTCCGCCGGGGATCTCCCCGTTGCTGGCGGGTCTGCACCTCCCGCCGTGGGAGACGTCCTGTTCACCACGACGGCGGAGCTCACCCGGGACCGTATGGTGCGGTACGCGGGGGCCTCCCGTGACTTCAACCCCATCCACTGGAATGACCGGTTCGCCGAGGAGGTGGGCCTGCCGGGCGTGATCGCCCACGGCATGCTCACCATGGGCATCGCCGCCGCCGCACTCGAGGAGTGGGCGGGGGATCCGGGGCGGATCCGCAGCTTCGGCACCCGCTTCTCCCGGCCCGTGCCCGTGCCGAACCCCGGGACCGCCACCCTGGAGGTCCAGGGGAAGGTGGGTGCCGTGCAGGAGGACGGGACGATCCGCGTGGACATCTCCGTCACCTTCGAGGGCCGCGGCGTTCTCGCCAAGTGTCAGGGCCTCGTGGCGCCCGCGGCAGTGGCGCAGCCCGCCGGGGAGGCGCCGTCGTCGGGGGAGGGTGCAGAGCGGACCACGGACCAGAGGTGAGTGGGGCGGGGCGTGGCGCGCCTACGCCGTCGGAGATCCGCGCAGCCGCACTGGCGACCGCCGCGGTGTTCGCGGGCAATGGCCTGCTCTTTGCGATCTGGGCCTCGCGCCTGCCCACGGTGCGCGACCTGCTCGAGGTGACGCCCGCGCAGATGGGCGGGATCCTGCTGGTGGCCTCACTCGGCTCGGTGTTCGCGCTGCCCACCACGGGCGCGATCGTGATGCGGTTCGGGCTGCGGCCCACGCTCGGGGTGGCCGCAGTGCTCGGGGCCCTCACGTTCGCCCTCGCAGGGCTCGGGGCGGAGCTCGGCTCCATCCCGCTCGCGGCCACCGGGCTGTTCCTCGCATGGGCGTCCACCTCGGTGATCGATGTGGGGATGAACCTGCACGGCGGGCGCGTGGAGCACGCGATGGGGCGGGCGATCCTGCCGCTCCTGCACGCGGGCTTCTCCGCCGGGGCGATCCTGGGCGCGGTGATCGGGTGGGCCACCTCACTCGCCGGGATCGGCATCCTGCCCACCGTGGGAGGTGTGGCCCTGCTGGTGGCGGCGATCATGCTGGGGGCGCTGCGCTACTTCCGGCTCCCGGAGGAGCGGGGGAGGGGCGCCGCCCAGTCCGTGCGCGCCTCCCTGACGGCGTGGAGGGAGCCGCGCACCCTGCTGCTCGGGCTCGTGGTGCTGGGCGCCGGACTCACCGAGGGCGCCGCCAACGACTGGCTGGCGCTCGCCGTGGTGGACGGCTTCGGGCAGGACCACGCCACGGGCGCACTCGCGTTCGGGGTGTTCCTGGGCTTCATGACCGTGATGCGGCTGGTGGGCTCGCGCCTGCTGGACCGCTACGGGCGCGTGGGGGTGCTCCGGGTGCTCGTGGTGCTCGCGATCGCGGGGCTGGCCACGTTCGTGTTCGCGCCCCTTGAGTTCGCGATGGTGGGGGTGGCCCTGTGGGGGCTGGGTGCCGGGCTCGGCTTCCCAGTGGGGCTCTCCGCCGCCTCGGACGATCCTCTGAAGGCCGCGGCCCGGGTCTCCGTGGTCTCCTCGATTGGGTACGCCGCCTTCATGGCCGGCCCCCCGATCCTGGGCCTGCTCGCGGAGCACTACGGCTACCGGGGCGCGCTCGGGTTCGTGCTGGTGCCGCTCGCGGTCTCGTTCCTCGCCAGCGGCGCCACCCGGCCCCTCCCCACCCGTGTAGGTGCGCGAAAATCTCCGTGAGGGTGGGCCACGACGGGTCAAGCCCACGTGAGGGTGCGCCACGACGGGTCAAGCCCACGTGAGGGTGCGCCACCCTTCCCGCTGATCCTCGAGTAGGGTCCCCCTTCTCCGCCCCCCGGGGCTACGCTCGTTCCATGAACCTCGAGTGCGTGGTCCCGATCCCTGCCGACGGCCCCAAGGTCCATCCCGTGCGTGGGATGGCGATGGAGGGAAGCGCGGCCGGGGCCCCGGGGGCCGGTGCCGGAAGATCTGGGTCCCCAGGGTCGGGCACCACCCTCACGCTCGCGGATCTCACCACCTTCCACGTGGGCGGGGAGATCGGGACGTACGTGGAGGCACAGACCGAGGCCGAGTTCATCGACGCCATCCGCGCGGCCGACGCCGCCGAGGCCCCCCTCCTGGTGCTGGGCGGCGGCTCCAACATCCTCCCGGCAGACGAGCCCTTCGAGGGCGTGGTGGTCCGCGACATGCGCCGTGGCATCGAGGGCAGCGCCGACTCCACCTGCGTGGGCGCCCTCATCACCGCGCCGGCCGGCCAGCCGTGGGACGAGCTCGTGGCCCACACCATCCAGGAGGAGTGGATGGGGATCGAGGCCCTCTCCGGCATCCCCGGTACGGTGGGCGCCGCCCCCATCCAGAACGTGGGTGCCTACGGCCAGGAGGTGGCCGAGACCCTCTCCAACATCCGCGTCTACGACCGCCTCGCCGGGCGCACCCGCCTCTTCGCCATGGGGGAGCTGCAGCTCGGCTACCGCGACTCCCTCCTCAAGCGCTCCCTGCGCGATCCTGAGGCTGGCGGAGGCCGGATCTGGGGCCCCACCGGGCGCTGGGTGGTGCTCGAGGTCTCCTTCCAGATGCGGCTCGCCTCCCTTTCCCGGCCCATCGCCTACGGGGAGCTCGCCCGCAAGCTGGACGTGGAGCTCGGGGACCGAGCGGACTCCCGCGAGGTGCGCGAGGCCGTGCTCGAGCTGCGCCGCGGCAAGGGCATGGTCCTCGACCCCGCCGACCACGACACCTGGTCCGCCGGCTCCTTCTTCACCAACCCGATCCTCTCCGACGACGACGCCGCCCACCTCCCGCTCGACGCCCCCCGCTACCCCGTCACGGACCACACCAAGATCGCCTCGATCGCCGGTGCACCCGTGGTGGTGGAGGGGAAGGTGAAGACCTCGGCGGCCTGGCTCATCCAGCATGCGGGGTTCCCCAAGGGCTTCGCCCTGCCCGGGTCCAGGGCGGCGCTCTCCAGCAAGCACGTGCTCGCCCTCACCAACCGCGGCGGCGCCACCGGTGCCGAGCTCCGCGAGCTGCGCGACCACATTGTGGCCGGCGTGGAGGACGCCTTCGGGATCACGCTCGTCCCGGAGCCCGTCATCCTCTGATCCGCCCCGCCACGCGCCTCAGCCCCGCCACGCATCCCGCCCGGCCACGCATCTCCGCCCCGCCACGCACCCCCCGGCGGGGGATTGGCAACCGTCTACTTCCTCACATGATCCTTCTGCTCCCACCAGGAGTAACGCCGAAAGGGTCACGAAGGAGCCAGATGAAGAAGACCACCACCGCGTTCGCGGCGGCACTGACCGTGCTCGCCCTCGCGTCCTGCACCACCTCCACCAGCGGCGATCCCGCGGGCGCACCCCCCCACCGCCGCCACCGAGTCCGCCTCCGCCACCCCGGATCCTGCCGCCACCTCCGAGCCGGTCGCCACCCCGACCGCCGGCTCCACCGACCAGACCCAGCCCCCGGCCGAGGCGGGCCAGCAGACCAGCCCGGGCTCCGCCGTGGACCCGCAGTGGACGGAGGCCCACAACACGCCCGGCCTGGACCCCGAGCTGTCCAGCGCGCTGTACGCGCTCGGCGAGGGCCAGGACTGGGACTTCACCGGCATCTGGTCCGAGGGCCAGGCCTGGGGCGTGAAGATGGTGGACGGCGCCGGCGCCGGCTTCCACGCCCGCTTCGACGAGTCCAACCCCGCCCAGTGGCTCCGCGGCGGCCCGCCCGAGCAGGTGGACCTCCCCGGCTTCACCGCCCAGCGGCGCCAGCACGGCGAGCGCGGCTTCTACCTGCAGGCACTCGCGGATGATGCCTCCTGCGGCTTCTCCGTGACCGGCTTCGGCCCCGGCGGCGAGGACGAGGCCGAGGACGGCGAGCCCATCCCCACCGAGATTGCTACCTTCCTCCAGGACACCCTGATCCAGCGCCTCGCGGACACCTGCACCGCGCGCACCTGACGTCACTCGGGTTCCGGCACCGCCTCGCCCTCGGGGGAGGCGAGCCACTCCTCGACGCCGGCGAGCCACGCGCGCTTCGAATCGGCGGGCGCGAAGGAGGCCGTGATCGAGTCGCGGGCCAACTGCGCGAGCGCCGCGTCGGAGAGGCCCAGCTCGCGGGCGAACTCGTACTGGTCCACGAGCCGGGCGTGGAAGAGGAGCGGATCGTCCGCCCCCAGGGCCACGCGCGCGCCCGCGTCCACGAGGTGGCGCAGGGGGACCTGCTCGGGTTCGTCGTAGACGCCGAGCGAGATGTTGGAGACGGGGCACACCTCGAACGCGATCCCGTCGTCCACGAGGCGGGCCAGCAGCTCTGGGTCCTCGGTGGCGCGCACGCCATGCCCGAGGCGGGTGGGCTTCAGGTGCGCCATGACGTCGCGTACGTGGTCCGGGCCCAGCAGCTCCCCGCCGTGGGGCACCGCGGGCAGGCCCGCGCGGGCCGCGATCGCGAACGCGCCGGTGTACTCGGAGGTCTCCCCACGCCGCTCGTCGTTGGACAGGCCGAATCCCACCACCTGGCCCGGGCCGTCCCCGGCGTGCTTGGCCGCCAGCCGCGCGAGCACCCGGGCGTCCATGGGGTGGCGGATCCGTGAGGCGGCCACGATCACACCCACCTCCACGCCGGTGTCCCGGGAGGCGAGCGCGGCCTCGTCCAGGATCACCTCGAGCGCTGGCGTGATCCCGCCGAGCTCGGCCGCATACGAACTGGGCTCCACCTGGATCTCCAGACGGCGGGAGCCCTCCGCCGCGTCGTCCTCCGCGGCCTCCCGCACCACCCGGCGTAGCGCGTCCTCGCCCTTCACCACGGCGCGGGCCGCATCGTACTGGCGTTGGAAGCGGAACCACCCCCGCTGGTCTGCGGGAACTCGCAGCGCCTCCGCGTCCGTGAGGGACTCCGGCAGCCGCACTTCCCGCGCCTGCGCGAGCTCCGCCAGGGTGGAGATGCGCAGCGAGCCGGTGAAGTGCAGGTGGAGGTGCGCCTTCGGGAGCAGGGCCAGATCTCGCATCGTCCCCATTCTCGCGCATCCGCGGAGGTGGAATGCAACGCGGCCGTGGTGCGCTCACAGGTGGGCGGCAGGGGGGTGATGCCCGCCAGAACGCAGGGAACGCCGCGGAACCACGGCCCTGAATGATCGAAAATCGGGCCGCTCCGTGGTCAACTAGGACCATGACGGCGATGAGCGAGCTCGAGCAGGTTGACCTGCTCACCGGCCCGGGGGCCGCCGAGCTGCTCGTGAAGGCGCTCGGCACCGAGGGTGCCACCATCCAGAGCTGGCGCGTGGACTCCCTCCACCACCGACCGGCCGCCGGCGTCTCGGTGGGCTACGAGCTCGAGGTGCTCGGCGCGGACGGCTCGGAGTCCACCCAGTATGTGTGCGCCACCACCTCCCGGGTCTCCCGCAAGGACACCCCCGGCCTCGTCCGCCTCGACCACGCCGAGGGCCTCGTGCGCGTCTACATGTGGCGCCACCCGCACGACCCCGAACTCCCCACCCTGCCCGCCGCCTGCGACGCCGCCACCATGTCCGCCCTCCTCGGCCAACCCGTCACGCCCGTGATGGTCACCTACCGCCCCACGCGCCGCTGCGTGGTCCGGCTCGACGGCGCCGCCGGGCCCCTCGCGTTCGTCAAGGTGGTCCGGCCTACCGTTGCGGCGGACCTGGTCTCGCGCCACGAGCTCCTGACCGCGGCGGGTGTGCCCGTGCCGCGCGTGCTCCAGTCGGACCCGGCGGGGATGGTGGTGCTCTCGGTGGCCTCCGGGGTGCCACTCGCCAACTTCCTGGCCGCCGGGATCCCCGATCCGGTGGCCACGTTCGATGCGGCGCACGCGGTCCTCCAGGCCCTCCCGGAGCAGATGATGTCCCTCCCCGCCCACCCCTCGTGGGCCGACCGGGTGGAGTTCTACGCCCACGCCGCCGCCACCGCGCTCCCGGAGCGCGCCCACGAAGCCCACGGTCTCGCGGCCACCGTCAAGTCCGTGATGGCCACCTCGGACCCGGGCCCACTCGTGACCACGCACGGCGACTTCTACGAGGCGAACCTCTTCATGCACGGACCCCAGCAGGTGGCCTCCGTGCTGGACGTGGACTCCGTGGGTCCCGGCTACCGGGTGGACGATGTGGCCTGCATGCTCGGCCACGTCTCGGTCCTGCCGCACCTGGCGCCCACCGTCTACCCCCACGTGGGAGAGATCCTCGAGGCGTGGTGGCAGCGCTCGCTCGGGTACTTCGATGCCCGCGCGCTCGCGGCCCGGGCCGCCGCCGTGACCCTCTCGCTCGTCTCCGGGGCCAAGAAGCCGAACGGGGACGCGTGGCGCCAGGACGGTGAGGGCCGCCTGGACGAGGCGCTGCGCTGGATGGGCCGCGTGACCTAGCACGGCCTCCCTAAGAGAGCTCTCATGGTTCTCTCCTTGGCACCTCATCCCTTCTCGCCAGTATGGAGTCATCAGGCACCGACCGACCGTCTGCGAGGAGAGAGATGAAGGTCAACAAGACGTGGATCGTGACCGGGTCCCTCGCCACCATCGTGGTGGCAGGGGTTGCCGCGGCCGCCACCGCTGACAACGATCCGGACAAGAGGGAACTCGGCTCCGCCGTGACCCTGAACGCAGACGGCGAGGTGGTCTCGCCCGGCTCCCACACCCCCGCTCCTGCGCTCGCAGGCCCGGGCGCAGCGGCGGACTCCGCCATGACCCCGGGGGAGGCCGTCAGCTTCAAGGCCGCTGTCTCCGCCCAGTCCGCCATCTCGGCTCAGTCGGCCGCCTCCGCCCAGGGAGCCAGTGCCGCGCACCCGAGCGGCCTCTCGAAGACCTTTGCGGGGTACTCCGCCTACACGGCGCCCTCGGCGCCCACCCCGGCGCCGGCCCCCGCTCCTGCACCGGCACCCGCCCCGGCCCCGGCTCCTGCCCCCGCTCCGGCGCCCGTGGTGCAGCGCCCGGCACCCGCGCCCGCCGTTGTTCCGGCCCCTGCCCCTGTGCAGTACTCGGCAGACTCGCCCGCCTCGGCTGATTCCGCCTACTCCGCCGGATCGGCGTTGTCGGCACCCTCGGCTGACTCCGGGGACTGATCCTTTAACTCTCCCCAGCGAGGCACAGCGGCTCCCACCACTCCGGTGGGGGCCGCTTGTGCGATGCCGGGATGCCGCGGAGGGAGGGTGCAGCGGGCCCGAGGCGGC
>CAZTOM010000110.1:0-7917 GCA_964615555.1 uncultured Actinomycetaceae bacterium | reverse complement strand
TCTCGATGTCGAGTAAAATGTCCGGCATGGCTGGAGCAGGGCAGGACGAGGTGGACCGCATCATCGCGGCGTGGCACGCGCAGCGTCCGGACCTCGACTTCGCGCCGCTCGAGGTGTTCTCGCGGGTCAGCCGGCTCACCCGGCACCTGGAGATCGCCCGCCGCAAGGCGTTCACATCTTCTGAGCTGGACGCCTGGGAGTTCGATGTCCTCTCGGCGCTGCGACGCGCCGGCAGCCCGTTCGAGCTCACGCCGGGGCGCCTCATGGAGGAGACGCTCGTCTCCTCCGGCACGATGACCAACCGGATCGACCGGCTCGTCATGAAGGGGCTCGTCACCCGCGAGGCGGACGCCAGCGACCGCCGCGTGGTGCGGGTGCGCCTGTCCGCGAAGGGCAAGCGCGTGGTGGACTCCGCGATGGCCCAGCTCCTCGAGTTCGAGCGCGAGCTGCTCCGCCCCCTCACCGCCACCCGCCGGGACCGGCTCGCCGCGAGCCTCCGCGATCTCCTCGTCCCCTTCGACGACGCCGCGCACCACTGACACAGGCGAATCCCGGGCGCGTGTACCAGCCGCACCGGGTGCAAGCGACGCTCCTGTGCCACCCCGGCAACCGCCGTCGTCGGAACGCCTGCGGATGGGATACGGTTGGGGCGGCCCCAGACCGGCAACCAGAGGAGGTGGGCACCATGGCAGACGCACCGAGTCGACCGTTCCGCGCCCACGGATCCTCGGAATCACGCCGCTGAGGAGTCCTTGCGCGTGACCCAGGCGTGACCCGAACGGAATCAACCTGGAGGTCGCCATGGCACCCGTCACCGCCCAGATTCGCGAGCTCGTGGAGCACCGCCGGCTCGCCGAACTCTCTGAAGACCTGAAGAACCTGACCACCACCGAGGTGGTGGACCTGATCGACTCCCTCCCCACGGACGATGCGGCCGTGGTCCTGCGCCTGCTCGGCAAGGAGGACGCGATCGACGTGTTCGAGGAGCTCGACTCCGGAACACAGACCGATCTGGTGGCCGCATTCGGCCACGAGGAACTCCGGGACATCTTCGCGTCCCTCGATCCGGAGGAGCAGGCGTGGCTGCTCGACGAGCTGCCGGCCAAGATCGCCAAGCGCATCATGGCCACGCTCGGCGGGGAACAGCTCGCGATCGCCACCACGCTGCTCGGCTACCCGGAGAACTCGATCGGACGGAGGATGTCCCCGCAGTCGATCCGCACCACCGAGGACGAGACCCTCACCTCGCTGCGCCGCCGGATCCGGCAGCACGCCGCGGCCCCCGAGCTGTACGCACGCATCCCCGTTCTCTCCCCCCGCCGCACGCTCGTGGGGATGGTGGAGCTCCCAGACGTGATCGGCCACGACGGCGACACGCACGTGGGCGAGGTGATGGAGAGCGATCCCCGGTACGCGTTCGCGGAGGAGAACGACGAGATCGTGGCCCGCCGGGTGCTCGACGACGGCGACCTGCTCCTGCCGATCGTGGACCGGGAGCACCGGCTCGTGGGGATCTTCCCCATCGGGGACGCCGCCCGGATCGACCGCGAGGCCGTGGCCGAGGACGCCGCCCGTGCCGGTGCCCGCGAACCGCTGCGCCGCCCCTACCTCCTGTCCTCAGTGCTCTCGGTGGCACGCTCCCGGATCGTGTGGCTGCTGGTGCTCGCGGTCTCCGCGATCCTCACCGTCCAGGTGCTCGAGGTGTTCGAGGCCACCCTCGCGCAGCGGGTGGCGCTCGCCCTGTTCGTTCCCCTCCTCATCGGAATCGGCGGGAACACGGGTTCGCAGGCGGCCACCACGGTCACCCGTGCCCTCGCGGTGGGGGACGTGGACCTGCGGGACATCTGGAAGGTGGCCTTCAAGGAGGTACGCACGGGACTGTTGCTCGGATCGGTGCTGGCGGTGCTCGCGTTCGGAGTGGCGAGCGTCTTCTACGGCACCGAGATCGGCCTCGTGCTCGGGCTCACCCTCATCATCAACTGTCCGATCGCGGCCACCGTGGGCGGGGTGATCCCCCTGGTTGCCAAGGCCGCCAAGGTGGATCCGGCCGTGTTCTCCACGCCGTTCATCTCCACCTTCTGTGACGCCACGGGACTCCTGATGTACTTCCTCGTGGCGAAGATGGTGCTCGGGATCTGAGCAGGCGCGCGGGGCGGGTGGCTGGTGCCACCCGCCCGTTGTTGTGCGCCGCCTGCTCCGGCTACTGCAGTGAGACCGTGACGTCCCTGCCGAAGAATCCACTCGAGAGCTTCATGGCCGTGGGAACCGCGTCCGCCGGGATGTCGAAGAGGAGCACGCCGGTGGCCGTGTTCCCGGGGTTGATCTGCTTGGCGAACATGTTGTCCTGCTCCAGGTAGATCACCGCACTGGAGCTGGAGTGCTCCCGGCCCTGCTCGTCCAGTAGGTTCTGGCCGGAGTCCAGGAAGTACTCGGCGGAGTTGCCGTTGTTGGTCACCGAGACCTCCACGGTCACGAACTGGCCCTGGGCCTCCTCACCGAACATCTCGCTGCCCACGCGGGGGATGCCCGTCTCGAGGCCGTTGACGGTGACGGTGAAGTCACCGACCTCCACCGGCTCACCGATCCCGGGCTCTTCGGGCTCGGGGGCCGTCTCGGGTGCCTCTGTCTCATCGGTCTCCGCAGGATCATCGGCCCCGTCCCCTTCAGCCGGGGGTGCGGGTTCGCCGGTGTCCTGCGAGTCGACCGGCGAACCCGCGTCTGTGGGTGCCCCCGCGGTGGGCGACGGCGCAGCCTGGGTGGCGTCGTCGTCTCCCCCACCTCCGAGCGCAGAGCCGATCGCGCCCACAAGGACCACCGCGAGGACCGCGGTGAGGATCTTGTGGCGTGCGAACCAACTGCGCTTCTTCTCCGGCTCGGGGGGCGGGGTGCCCCACGCGTCGCCGGGCTGGGGGCCGTGGCCGGGCTGGGGGGCGGTGCCGGGCGGGGGGGCGGTGCCGGGCTGGGGGGCGTGGCCGGGCTGGGGCGTGGTGCCGTGACCGCCGGCGTGGCCGTGCTCAGCCGGGAAGCCGGACTCGCCGGCAGGGTTCTGGGGATGACTCATGGTGAGCTCCTTTGCGACTCGCAGGATTGGTACGCCTTCAGCCAACCGCGAGGAGGGCGATGGGAGTATCCGGCCTTCAGTCGGAGTCGGCCGACCGATCGGAGGAGGAGGGCCGGGTGCGGGCCGGCCGGTCAGCCGATGGTTCGCGGGGGTGGGAGGGCCTACCGTGGGGCCATGCCCAGTTCTTCCGAGCGCGATCGCGGTACCGCGGGTTCGGTGCCGCCGTGGGTGGCGCGTGTGCTGTCCCTGCTGGGGACGATCCTGCTCGGGCTCGCGGTGTGGTTCGTGGCGCTCTCCTCGGCGATCACGGCACAGAAGCGGGTGGAGGTCGCGGGTGAGGGCGGCCTCCTCGGGACCCTCGGTCAGGTGTGGGTGGGACTCGCGATCGCGTGCGCGTTCGTGATCCCGTTCGTGATCGCGATGCGCCGTCGTTCTGCGTACCTGACCTGGGGGCTCGGCGTGGTCCAGGGACTCCTCCCGCTGGGGCCGGTGATGGCGTTCTCACTGCCGGCATTCCTGCGGCGGGCCCACGGGGCAGCGCTCGCGGGCGCCATCGCGTTGCACGCGGCCGGGGTCCTGCTGTTCGGCGCCATCGATGCCCGTGGTCCCTCGCGCGAGACCTCCGTGGTCCGTATGTTCACCGCAGGAACGGGCCTTCCCCACGAGGCCGCGCCGATCAACCTCAGTGGAGCGGTCAGCCTCTACGTGCTCGCCGTGGTGGTGCCGGTGGCGATCGGGCTCACGCGCCGCTACCGCGATCAGGTGCAGGAAAGCCGGCTCCATCTCGCGGCCACCCAGGCCGATCTCGCGGACCGGGGCGCCTCCCTCGGCCGCATGGAGGATGAGCTGACGCGCCTGGAGGAGCGGGAGATGATGGCCCGCGAGATCCACGACGTGATCGGCCACCGCCTCTCGATGATCAACGTGTACGCCGGCGGACTCGAACTCGCTGCCGAGGAGCATCCGGACCTCGCGGAGAGGGCACGGCTCGTCCGGGAGGCCTCGCAGCAGACGGTGGACGATCTGCGATCCCTCGTCCAGGTGATGCGTGATCCGGCGGCGCGCCGGGTACCCGGTCCGGAGTCCCTCGCGGACATGGTGGGGATGGTCGAGGAGGTTCTCGGTGGGGGCCGGCCGCTGTCCTCCTCCGTGATGATCGACCACGCAGAGGCGGCCCCTCCCGTCCTCGTGCACGCGGTGTACCGGATCCTCCAGGAACTGCTCACCAACGCCCAGAAGCACGCCGCCGATATGCCGGTGCGAGTCCGGGTGGTGGGCGGACCGGGCCGCGGCCTCGAGATCGAGGTGGGCAATCCCGTTTCGCACGGCCCAGACGGCGCGTGGATGGCGCCGGAGGGCGGGCCGGTGACGGGAACTCATGCGCCGCCGTCGGGCGGCTGGGCCCTGCCGGAGGGCGGGCTGGCGCCGGAGGGCGGGCTGGTGCCGGAGGGCACGCTGGCGCCGGAGGTCGTGCTGGCGCCGGACGCCCCGCCGTCGGGAGGGACGGGGCTCGCCGGGGTGCGGGAGAGAGCGGCGGCACTCGGAGGAACGGTGGAAGTGCAGCCCGGACCTCCGGACTTCGAGGTGCGGGTGCACCTGCCGTGGCACGGGGCGCGGGACGGTGTGGGAGGTGGGCGGTAGCCTCGTGAACCATGAACGAGGCGCGGCCGATCCGGGTGCTGGTGGTGGATGACGATCCCATGCTGTGCTCGGGACTCGCCTACGTGCTGGAGACCGGGAGCAAGGGCGGGATCAGCGTGGTGGGGTCGGCGCACGACGGCGCCGCGGCAATCACGGCGGTGCAGGCCCACCACCCGGACGTGGTCCTCATGGACATCGGGATGCCCGTGATGGACGGGCTGGAGGCAACCGAGCGGATCCGGGAGCTGCCGAACGCGCCGGAGGTGATCGTGGTGACCACGTTGGACGCCGATGACGAACCGATCCGCGCGGCCGCCGCAGGTGCGAGTGGCTTCCTCCTCAAGAGCGAGGATCCCCGGGACCTGATCGAGGCCGTACAGGCGGTCGCGGCCGGTGACGGCGCGCTCTCCCGGCGCACCGCGCGGCAGTTGCTGGACCATGTGGGCTCCGCGGAGTCGGGGGCGAAGAGGGTCCGCGCACGTGCCCTCGTGGCCGGACTGACCGCCCGCGAACGGGACGTGGCACGCCTGGTCTCAAACGGGCTCTCGAACGCGGAGATCGCGGAGGCACTCCACCTCTCCGAGACCACGGTCAAGAGCCACCTGAGAGCGGCCCAGGAGAAACTGGGGGCGACGAACCGGGTGATGGTGGCCGTGGTGATGACCCGCGCCCAGTAGGCCTCCCTGCGGCGGCAGGCTCAGGTACGAGAAAGCGGAAAGGCCCCGCCGGAGCGGGGCCTCGTGGGATCCCTACTCGGCGGGATCGGCGGGATTCGGGCCGTCGGCGAGGAGGCGGTAGAGCGCGCGCTTCGCATCCTCGAGGATGCTGGCGGCACTCGTGGCGAGCGCCGGATCGCCAGCCCGTTCGATGGTCTTCACAGCCAGCATGAGCTGGCCCATCGCATCGCGCAGCTCGTCTCCGCCCCGTTCGGACTGGGCGCGGGCTGCCTGCTCCCACGGCTTCGGCTTCGCCCCGTGACCCTCGACCTCGGCCCTGCCGGCGTCGGTCAGTTCGAGCATCTGGCGACCATTGTGCTCGACCGGCACCACGAGCCCCTCGTCCTGGAGCTGTGCGAGCGCCGGATACATCGCACCCGAACTCACCCGCCACGCCCCCTCCGAGCGCTCGGACAGTTCCTGCATCATCTGGTAGCCGTTGCTCGGCTGCTCGGAGAGCAGGAGGAGCACGGCCACGCGTACGTCGCCCCTCCGGGCCCGGCGGGGTCCGCCCCTGCGGCCGCCGGGACCAGGACCTCCGCCGTGACCGGGGCCCCTACCGTCCCAGCCGTGGTGGCCGTGGCCCTCACCGCGCCCCCGGCCACCGCCGTGGCGCGAGCCATCGCCGTAGCGGGAACCGCCGGCGCGGCCGTCGCGGCCGGAGCGTTCACCGCGGCCAGTTCCCTCACCACCGCGGCCGTAGCCGCGGGCACCGAATTCCATGCCGCGCTCATCGAAGCGACGGCCGCCGCGGCGACCTCTGCCGCGGCCCATGTTCATGTTGTTCATCCTCATAGGGGGATGCTCCTTTCGTCAGCGGCCCTCATGGACCTGACGAAACTATAACGACATATCGCTACACTGTCAAGACATGTCGATATTACCCTACCGGCCCAACGTCCGGCCGGCCTGCAGCCCGCAGAAGAGGCAGCCTCCCAGGAAGGTGCCCTCGAGCGCGTTGTAGCCCATCATTCCGCCACCCCCGAATCCGGCGGCCTCCCCCACGGCGTACAACCCGGGGAAGGCCGAGCCGTCCTCGCGGAGGCACTGGGAGTCCAGCGTGGTGTGGAGGCCGCCCAGCGTCTTGCGGGTCAACAGGTGCAGCCGCACCGCGATCAGAGGGCCGTGGTCCGGATCGAGGAATCGGTGGGGCGGTGCGGTCCGGATGATGCGGTCCCCCCGGTGGCGCCGATGGTTGCGGATCAGGGCGAGCTGGGCGTCCTTGGTGAACTCGTTGTCCAACTGACGGTCCCGCGCCTCCAGGAGGTCCCGCAGCGCGTCCGCCTCGATCACGGGAGCGGGCACTCCAGACGAGCCCGCACCCCAATCCCCGGACGCCGCACCTTCAGCCGGCTCGGCCGCATACTGCGCGGCCAACTGGTTCATCCCCTCCACCAGTTCCTCGATCGTGTCCGCCACCACGAAGTCCTGCCCGTGGGTCTTGAACGCCTCCACCGGCCCGGGCGCGCCCTCCCCCACCACGCGCTGGAGCAACAGGCGCACGTCCCGCCCCGTGAGGTCAGGATTCGGCTCGGACCCGGAGAGGGCGAACTCCTTCTCGATCACCGACTGCGTGAGCACGAACCACGAGTAGTCGTACCCTGTGCCCCGGAGGTGCTTCAGCGTGGAGAGCGTGTCGAAGCCCGGATAGCACGGCGCCGGCAGCCGCCGACCCTCCGCGTCCAGCCACAGCGAGCTGGGCCCGGGCAGGATCCTGATGCCGTGGTTCTCCCACACCGGGTCCCAGTTCCGGATCCCCTCCGTGTAGTGCCACATCCGGTCCCGGTTGATCACGCGCACCCCAGCCGCCTCCGCGAGCGCGATCCCCCGTCCGTCCACGTGTGCCGGCACCCCCGCCACCATCCGCTCGGGCGCGGGTCCGAGCCGCCGCGGCCACGCCTTCCGTACGGCGTCCAGGTTGCCCCCGATCCCTCCCGTCGCGATCACCACCGCCCCGGCCCGTACCTCGAAATCCCCGACGACGTCGCGTGAGCTGGCCCGTCCCCTCGCCACCCGCGTAGGTGCCAACCGCACCCTGTGCACCCCGGCGGCGCCGCCGTCGTCGGAGATGAGGCCGTCAACGCGGTGACGGAAGAGGACGCGGACGCGGCCGCGGTCGATCAGCCCGCGCAACCGACAGACGAACGGTTCGAGCACGCCGGGGCCGGTGCCCCAGACGATGTGGAAGCGCGGGACGGAGTTGCCGTGGCCACTCGCGCGGCCGTCGCCGCGTTCGGCCCAGCCCACCACGGGGAAGAAGCGGACGCCCTGCTCCCGCAGCCACGCGCGCTTCTCGCCGGCCGCGAAGTGGAGGTAGGCCTCGGCCCAGGCGCGGGGGTTGGCGTCCTCGGGGCGGTCGAACTGTGCGGAGCCGAACCAGTCCTGGCGGGCGAGCTCGTGCGAGTCGCGGATGCCCATGCGGCGCTGTTCCGGGGAGTCCACCAGGAAGAGGCCCCCGAAGCTCCAGTAGGCCTGCCCGCCGAGCGACTGGGGGCCCTC
>CAZTOM010000109.1:3251-7980 GCA_964615555.1 uncultured Actinomycetaceae bacterium | reverse complement strand
CCTGGCGCTCCGCAAGCCGGGACTCCTTCACGGTGCCTCCGGTGCCACTCCCCCTAACCGTGCCTCCGGTGCCACTCCCCCTCACCGTGCCTCCGCTGCCACTCGCCCCTACCGTTCCCCCGGGCCTGTTCGCGTTCACCGTGCCTCCGGTTCTGCCTGACGCACGGCGCGGACGGCCTCGCGCAACTCCTCGGCACTCCGGGCGTCCACGCCGAGCTCCTCGATCCGGGCGCGGAACGGGGAGAGGTACCACGTGAGGGTGGCCTCGGCGCGCGTGGCGAGCCCGTCGCGGGCCTTCGCGGCCATGGCGCGCACCGCGTCCTCGCCGAAGACCGCCACGAGCACGGCCTGCCCGGCGGCCGCCGTTCCGCCCGCGGTGGCCACCTCCGCGCCGGTGATCCCGCCGGTGGTGGCGAACAGGGCCATCATGAGGGTCACGCCGAGCGCGTTGATGCCGGTGGAGAGTGCCCGGGCCTTCACGCGGCGATCGGCGCCCTCGGCGCGCACCAGGTCCATCACGTCCTTCTGCCAGCCGGAGACCTCTGCGGCGATCCGCTCCTGCAGGGCGGGCTCGGACGGCAGGGCGCGCAGGGCGCCGGCAAGCAGGTCCCGTCCCCCGCCCTCGAAGCGCCACGCGTGGTCCAGCTCGATCACCGCCTGACGTGCCTCGGCACCCAGGAGCGTCACGAGGGAGTCCTCCACGGCCGTCTCCACCGGCTGGGTGGACTGCGGCCGGCCCCGGAAGAAGTTCCCGATCATGTCCCGCATACGCCCGATCCCGGCCTGCAGGCGGGCGAACCACTCCCCCGAGCCCACGAACTCCTGCCAACGCGCGAGGACCTCCCCGCGCAGCAGCGAGCCGTCGGCGGTGGCACGCGTGACCCGAGCGAGTGCCTCGGCCTCGGCCCGGTCCACCTCGGCTGCCAGGTGCCCCACACCCCGAGCCTGCTCGTCCGCGCCGTGGGACACGGCCTCCGCGCTGGCCAGTGCCGCGTGCACCGCCCCTGCGAGGGTCTGCCGGGCGACGGCGGAGCGTGCGTTCGCGTCTGCGGCCAGCCCTCCCAGCCAGTACCGGATGGGCGCGACGAACTCCTCTGGCACGAACCCGCCCGCGAGCGTGGTCTCCGGCACTGTGAAGAGGGGCGCCTGGCCGAGGCCGGCGGCATCGAGGCGGCCTCGGAGGTCTCCCTCCACCTCCCCCACCACGTCCTGCGGGACCCGGTTCAGGATAATGGCCACCACGATGTCCCGGGAGGCCGCGTCCGCGAGCAGCTCCCAGGGGACGGCGTCCGCGTAGCGTGCCGCGGTGGTGACGAACAGCCACAGGTCCGCGGCGCCGAGCAGTTGCGCGGCGGTGGCGCGGTTGGCGTCCACCACGGAGTCGATGTCCGGGGCATCCAGCAGGGCCAGCCCTGTGGGCAGGTTGGGCGTGGAGCGGATCTCGAGCTCGAGCTGGGAGCCGCCCGCAGCCGGCGTGGGGGCCGCATCCGGGGCGATCCGCACCCGGGGGAAGCCCGGAAGGATGCGCCCGGTGGTGAACCAGTCCTCGTCAGCCGGGTGGTGCAGCAGCAGGGGGCGGCGGGTGGTGGGCCGGATCGCGGAGGAGGCAGCCACCTGGGAGAGCAGGAGGGAGTTCACCAGCGTGGACTTGCCGGCGCCGGTGGATCCCCCCACCACGGCGAGCAGGGGCGCGTCCAGGTTCTGGTAGCGCGGCAGCACGTAGTCGTCGAGCTGGTTGACGAGACGGTCGCGCTGCGACGCAACGGAGGCGGCGCCGTCGACGGGCAGGGGGAAGGAGAGCGAGGCGAGGGCCGTGCGCAGGCGGGTGAGCGCCGCGGTGACGGCCGGAACGGAGGTCACGCGTCCGGCCCGGGCTCGGGGAGCACCACGCGCGGGTGGAGGTCCTCCTCCGGTGGGCACCAGTCGGTGGGGTCGGCGGCCACCTGCTCGCCGGAGCGGATGTCCTTCACCTCACCGGACTCGGGGAACCACACGAACGGGATGGAGCGGCGGTCCGCATAGCGGATCTGGCGGCCGAACTTCGCGGCGGTGGGCGAGACCTCGGTGGCAATCCCGCGGGCGCGCAGGGCGCGGGCCACGGACTCGGAGTCCGTCCGGTGGTTCTCGTTCGTGACGGCAACGAGCACGGCCGTGGGGACGGGGCGGGTGGCCGAGGCGAGGTCGTGGCCGAGCACGAAGGACAGGAGGCGGGAGATGCCGAGCGAGAGCCCCACGCCGGGGAAGGTGCGCTTGCCGTCGGAGACGAGGGAGTCGTAGCGCCCGCCGGCGCACACGGAGCCGTAGCCCTCGTGGCCCTGGATGGTGCCCTCGTAGACGGTGCCGGTGTAGTAGTCCAGGCCGCGGGCGATCGAGAGGTCCGCGCGGATGCGGCCTGGGATCGCGGCGGCGGCGGCGTCCAGCAGGGTGGCGAGTTCGTCCAGGCCCTCCTCGAGGTTCTCCGAACGGGCACCGAGCTCCCTCACCTGGGCGGCCACCTCCGCGCCGGTGGTGGCGCGGATCCCGGCCAGCTGGAGGGCGGCCTCGGCCTGCGCGCCGGTGGCGCCGAGCTCGGTCACGAGCATCTCGGTCACGGTGCCGGGACCCACCTTGGCGAGCTTGTCCACGATCCGTAGGGTGCCCTCCACATCGTCCAGGCCGATCGCCTCGTAGAAGCCCTGGGAGAGCTTGCGGTTGTTCACACCGATCACCACGTCCACGCCCGGGACCCCGGCGAGGGCCTCGGCCATGACGATCGCCACCTCCACCTCGAACACGAACGGGAGGGTGTCCTGCCCCACCACGTCGATGTCCGCCTGGAGGAACTCGCGGAAGCGGCCCGCCTGGGGGCGCTCGCCGCGCCAGGCCTTCTGGATCTGGTAGCGCTTGAACGGGAAGGCGAGGTGGTGGGCGTTGTCCAGGACGTAGCGCGCGAAGGGGACCGTGAGGTCGAAGTGCAGGCCCAGTTCGGACTCGGCGGAATCATCGGTCTCCTGCAGGCGGCGCAGCACGTAGACCTCCTTGGAGGTCTCCCCCTTGCGCATCAGCTCCTCGAGCGGCTCCACCGCGCGGGTCTCGATGCCGGCGAACCCGTGCAACTCGAACGTACGGCGTACGTGATCGATCACCCGCTGCTCGACGATCCGACCAGCGGGGGTCCACTCCGGGAAACCGGACAGCGTGGTGCGTGCCATCTCAATCCTTATGTCAGGGGAGGTCTCAGCCTATCGGGCAAGGAACGGGTTCGACGCCAGCTCCCGGCCCATCGTGGTGGCCGGGCCGTGGCCCGGGAAGAGCATGCTGGCCGGATCGATGACCTGCCGCAGGGTGCGCAGCGTCCACTCCATCACCTCCGGGTCCCCGCCCGGCAGGTCCGTGCGGCCCACGGAGCCCTGGAACAGGACGTCGCCCGTGAGGACCAGGCCCGCGGGGGTAGTGGGGGTGGCGTCAGCGGTGGGTGCCGCATCCGTGGCGGGGGCTGCATCGGTCGCGGGGGCGTCAGTGACGGGGTCCGCATCCGTGGTGGTGGGGGCATGCGAGGCGGATGCTCCGGCAGTGGCCATCTCGATGACCTCCGGGTCCCACTCTCCTGCGAGGAAGTAGATCGTGGAGCCCTCGGTGTGCCCGGGGGCCGCCAGCGCGCGGATGCCGACCCCAGGAACCAGCTCTGCTCCCCCGCCCACCAGCAGCTCCTGCGGCAGGTGGCGTACGTCCGCGGGGCGCTCGAAGGGCAGCGGGAGGAGCTGCCGGAGCACGGGCGTGAGCGGGCTCGGGTGAACCAGGGGGTCCTCGAGCCGGTAGGCATCGGGCTCGGCCACGTAGACGGGCCGCTCGCCGGCCACCGCGGCCGCATCCCACACGTGGTCCGGATGGCCGTGCGTGAGCAGCACGGCGGCGAGCTCGAGCTCGTGGTCTTCGAGGGCCTGGGCCACCGTTCCGGCCACCCCCGCGCCCGGGTCCACCACCACGGCCTGGCGATGGGACTCGTGGGCGATGAGGTAGCAGTTCTCGGCAAACACGTCCGAGACGAAGCGCTTGAGAATCACGCGCACCAGTCTACGGCCGGGCGCGTATTCGACATCCGGCCTGCGCCGTGTGTGCCCTAGACTGACTACGCCGTCGCACGCCCTGCGGCGGCCTGCGTCCCGACGACGGGTCCCAACCCGCCGCACACAAAGGAGTGACATCCGTGAGCGAGACTCCCACCACCCCCCAGCCCACGCCCGAGGAGCCCACCGAGGCACAGGCCACGCCCACCCCAGGCGACGAGCTCACGGAAGCGACCGCTGCGCCGCAGCCGGTCGACGAGAAGATCGAACCAGCCGTCCAAGCCGCGGTCGAGACCGGTGACTCTCCCGCGCAGCCCGAGGATGCTCCCGCGGAGGCGCCCGAGGCAGAGGACGCCCCCGAAGCTGCTGAGGCCGCCGAGGATGCTCCCGCGGAGGCGCCTGAAGCACCTGTAGTCGAGGATGAGCCTGCTCCTGAGGCCGTCGAGGAAGCCTCGGACGAGAAGATCGAGCCTGCGGTCGTGGCGGCTGTGGAGACTGCCACCCCGGAGAGCCCCGCCGAGCCCGTCGCAGCGCCGGCGGAGGAGACCCCCGCTGAGGAGACCGCACCGGCAGAGGCGACCGCTCCGGCCGAGGCAACACGCGCCGTCGAGGCGACTCCGGCTCCCCCGATCCCGCTCCCGGGGCCGCCCGCTGGCGTGCCCGCGCCTCCCGCCGCTCCGGCG
>CAZTOM010000109.1:0-3151 GCA_964615555.1 uncultured Actinomycetaceae bacterium | reverse complement strand
GATCCCGCTCCCGGGGCCGCCCGCTGGCGTGCCCGCGCCTCCCGCCGCTCCGGCGCCGGCACCGAAGGCACCCGTGGAGTCCCCGCTCGATCCGGCCGAGCTCGCGGCGGCGTCCGCGTTCGGGCGGGTGGACGAGGCGGGCAACGTCTATGTGAAGGAGGAGGCGGGTGAGCGTACCGTCGGGCAGTTCCCGGACGCCCCTGCCGAGGAGGCGCTCACGTTCTACGTGCGCCGGTACCTGGACCTCGCGGCGCAGGTGCGCCTGTTCGAGTCGCGGATTCCGCTGCTCTCCGGCCGGGACCTGGATGCCTCGCTGAAGAACCTGAAGGAGCAGCTCACCGAGCCGCAGGCCGTTGGCGATCTGGACGGGCTGCGCAAGCGCGTGGGCCTCGCCGAGGAGCGGGTGGCCCAGCGCAAGGCCGAGATCCAGGCCGAGCGGGAGGCCGCCCGTGCCGAGGCCCTGCAGCGCCGCGAGGAGATCGTGGCCGGGGCGGAGGCCGTGGCCGCGCAGGACACCGCGCGCACCCAGTGGAAGGACTCCGGGGAGCGCCTGCACGGGCTGCTCGAGGAGTGGAAGGCCGCCCAGCGCGGCGGTCCGCGCCTGGACAAGGCCACCGAGGACGAACTGTGGAAGCGCTTCTCCAAGGCACGCACCACCTTCGACCGTAACCGCCGCCAGTTCTTCTCCGAGCGGGACGCGGAGCATGCCACCGCGAAGGCCGCCAAGGAGGCCCTGATCGCGCGCGCGGAGGCCCTGTCCTCCTCCACCGACTGGGGTGCAACCGCGGGCGAGTACCGCAACCTCATGCAGGAGTGGAAGGCCGCGGGTCGGGCCCGCCGCCGCGAGGACGACGCCCTGTGGGCCCGCTTCCGCGCCGCCCAGCAGGTGTTCTTCGACGCGCGCGACGCCCAGAACCAGGCCCTGGACGAGGAGTACGGCGCCAACCTCGAGGTGAAGCTCGCGATCCTCGAGGAGGCCGAGGCCCTCCTGCCCGTCACCGACGCCCGCGAGGCGCGCGCCAAGATGCGCCAGCTCGAGGAGCGCTGGGACGAGGCCGGGCGGGTGCCGCGTGCGGACGTGCAGAAGGTCGAGGGCCGGATGCGCGCCGTGGACCAGGCGATCAAGGACGTGGAGGAGGCCGAGTGGCGCCGCTCCAACCCGGAGACCCAGGCGCGCGTCAGCTCCGCCACGAGCCAGCTCGAGGCCGCGATCGCGAGCCTCGAGGATGACCTCGCCAAGGCCACCGCGAAGGGTGACAAGAAGGCCATCAAGAACGCCGAGGAGGCCCTGGCCGCCCGCCGCGCCTGGCTG
Source organism: uncultured Actinomycetaceae bacterium (assembly GCA_964615555.1). Taxonomy (GTDB): domain Bacteria; phylum Actinomycetota; class Actinomycetes; order Actinomycetales; family Actinomycetaceae; genus JAAZBW01. The sequence goes on along the minus strand of CAZTOM010000109.1, from coordinate 1,839 downwards.
GAGCAGATCCAGAAGTCCGCGCTGTAGCAGGTGCGCTGGCCGTAGCCGCTGCCCGGGCCATGCTGGCCCAGCTTCCAGTGGCGCCCTGTGGAGAGCCCGCACGCGGAGAACCCGCGCGTGCCAGACTCGCCGCATGCCCGCGATCACCCGGATCGAGCCCGCCGATGCCCTGCTGCGCCACGCCCACTGCGACGGCTCCGTCCGTCCGGGCCAGCGGCTCCCCCGGGACCTCGAGCCAGCCACCCTCGCCGCACGCATCCTCCTGGACATCCGGCCCGGTGAGGTGGTGTGCATGCAGAGCGCCTGGCTGCTGCACACCCGTCCCGCAGCCTCGCTGGACGGTCCGGTGGACGTGGTGGGCTTCGGCGCGGCCACCATCCGCGGCAACACGCGCCGCTACCGCTTCATGGTCCCGGACGACGACGTCACCTCCGTTGGCGGCGTCCGCGTCACGACGGCGGAGCGCACCCTGGTCGATCTGGCCCGCCTTGCTCCCCTGCCGGCGGCCGCCCAGGCGATCGTGACGGCACGCGCTGGGTTGCGGACGGCCGGGTTGGACCTCGACCTCCTCCGGGCAACCGTGGCAGCCCAGAGCGGCCTGCGCGGGATCGCGCGGGCGCGCAAGCTGTTCGGCATGCTGCTCCCGGAGGCACTGCCCGGCGGGTAGCGGGCGTGTAGCGGGATGGTAGCAGGCTGGTCGCGAGCGGGCACCATGCACCTGGGTCAGGCTGCCGCGCGGGCGGGCCAGTACGCGGCGCAGTACTCAGGCGTTCTGCTCTGCGCCCTTCCGGCGGGAGCCGGTCACCCGGAACGCATCGAACACGCCGTCGATCTTCCTCACCGTGGCGAGCAGGTGGCCCAGGTGGTCGGTGTCGCCCATCTCGAAGGTGAAGCGGAGCGTGGCGAGCCGGTCGCGGGAGGTGGAGGAGGTGGCCGCGAGGATGTTGACGTGGTTGTCCGAGAGCACGCGGGTGATCTCGGAGAGAAGGCCGGAGCGGTCCAGGGCCTCGATCTGGACCTGCACCAGGAACATGCCGGTGCCGGCCTTGTCCCAGGAGACGGCGATCATCCGGTCCGGCTGGGCCTCGAGCTGCTCCACGTTCCCGCAATCGGAGCGGTGGACGGAGATCCCGGAGCCGCGCGTCACGAAGCCCACGATGGGATCTCCGGGCACGGGCGTGCAGCAGCGGGCGATCTTCACCCACATGGTGGAGGAGTCCATTCCCTCCACCACGATCCCGGGATCGGAGTCGGAGCGCGTCTTGGTGGTGGTCCGGCCGGGGATGGTGGCCTCGGAGAGGTCCTCCTCCGCGCCGGCGTCGCCTCCCACCATGCGCACGAGCCGCTGGACCACGGTGGACGCGGAGACGTGGTTCTCGCCGATGGCGGCGTAGAGTCCGGAGACGTCGTCGATGCGCATGTCCGTGGCCAGCGCGGTCAGCGAGGCGTGGTTCATGAGGCGCTGGATGGGCAGGTTCTGCTTCCGCATGGCCTTGGCGAGCTGCGCCTTGCCTGCCTCGATGGCCTCCTCGCGGCGCTCCTTGGTGAACCAGGCACGGATCTTGTTCCGGGCGCGCGGGGAGGCCACGAAGTTGAGCCAGTCGCGGGAGGGCCCGGCGTCGGGTGCCTTGGAGGTGAACACCTCCACGGTGTCACCGTTCTCGAGGTGCGAATCGAGTGGCACGAGCTTGCCGTTCACCCGCGCCCCCACGGTGCGGTGGCCCACCTCGGTGTGGACGGCGTAGGCGAAGTCCACGGGGGTTGCGCCACCGGCGAGGGCGATCACGTCGCCCTTCGGGGTGAACACGTACACCTGGGTGCCGGCCATCTCGTAGCGCA
>CAZTOM010000108.1:4460-8012 GCA_964615555.1 uncultured Actinomycetaceae bacterium | reverse complement strand
GAGCCGGACCCCGAACCCGAGCCGGACCCCGAACCCGAGCCGGACCCCGAGGAGGCCGAGGTCCGCCACAGGTACTGCAGCGGGTTGCGGAGGCGTGGGGCGGCGTAGTCGTTGGAGCCGAAGACGAACACCCCGGGCACATCCAGTAGTTCGTCCAGGGACTCGAGTACCGCTGGGATCGCGTCAGCCGAGGAGATGGCGTCCCCGGTGAACACCACGAGGTCCGGGCGGGCGCGCTCCGCGAGTGACCGGACGAAGCGCCGGCGGGCGCATAGCCGCGGGAGGAGGTGGATGTCCGAGAGGTGCAGGACCGTCAAGCCCGTGGGCGCCGGGTGCGGGAAGAGCACGTGCTCGCGCACGCGGTGCATCCACGCGGCCTCCGCGAGCGACCAGCCGAGCACGCCCGCACCCACCGCGACCGTGACGCCGAGCATGCGGGCCAGGGGCCGCGGCAGGGCCGATACGTCAGTCGTCACCGTTGCCGTTGCCGCCACCGCCGCCACCGCCGCGGTTACCCTCGGGCGGAGGAGGTGGCTCGCTGCCGCCGCCTTCGCCGCCGCCGTTCTCCCCGCCACCTTCGCTGGGAGGCGGATCCTGGGACGGCGGGGGTGGTGGGGGAGCCGGGGCCGGCCCGGCCGAGAGCGTCAGCGTGACCGCCGAGTTCTTCACCGCACGGCCGGACGGGTCCTGCGCGGCCACGGCACCCACCGGGGCGTTCGAGTAGATCCGGTTATCGGAGATCAGGACCGTGAATCCGGCATCCTCGAGGAGTTCGCGGGCGTTGTCCTGCGAGCGGCCCACCACGTAGGGGACGTCGATCTTCTCACCCTCGATGGTGATCCGGGTGGGGGGATCGAATCCGATGACCTCCTTGCCCTCCATCGCGGGCTCCATGAAGGCGCGGAACGTGGGCGCCACGATCAGCTGGGCATAGACCAGGGGCCGGTAGACGCCGTTGATCGTGAGGTGGTTCATGGTGATCGTGCCCTCGGAGTGGCCCAGCCACACGGCGGCGGCGAGCTGCGGGGTGTAGCCCACGAACCAGTTGTCACTGTTCATGTTGGCGGTACCGGTCTTGCCGGCCACCGGGCGCCCGGGAATTCCCGCGGGAGCTCCGGTGCCGCCCTGCTGGACCACCGGCTGCAGCGCGTACGTGGTGCCGCGGGCCACCTCCTCGGAGATGACGCGGGTGCACTCGCTCGGCGGGACCTCGAAGACGGTTCCCTCCAGGTTCGTGATGCCAGTGATGGCGATCGGGTCGCATTTCACGCCGTGGTTGGCGAGGGTGGCAAACGCGTTCGCCATCGAGAGCGGCGTCACCGAGTTGGAGCCGAGGATCGTGGCCGGGTAGAGCCCGAGGGGTGCGCCCGTGCCCATCTCCACGCCCATGTCCGCGGCGGTGCCCATGATCCCGCACATGTCCATCTGGTTCGCCATCCACACGAACGGCAGGTTGATGGAGCGCTTGGTGGCCTCCATGACCGAGATGTCCTGCTCGCGCCAGGTCCCCTCGATGTTCTTCGGCTCGTAGTCCGCGCGGTACTCCGGGCCGCAGGAGATGTTCCAGGTGTTGGCGGGATACTCATCGATCTGGGCGGGCACGATCTGCTCGAGCGCGTGGTTGGTCTTCAACCACTCGATCAGGGTGAACACCTTGAACACGGAGCCCGTGTTGAAGCCCATGCCGCCCTCGTGTGAGACACCCACGTTGAAGTTGACCTGGGTCTGGGTGGGGTCCTCCTCCGTGGGCTCGTTGCCGTAGTTGGTGTTCTGCACCATCGCCATGATGTGGCCGGTGCCCGGCTCCACCGCGGAGATTGCCATGTTCACGCCCGAGGGGTCGTTCACGGGGACGGAGCCCACCACGGCGTCGTAGGCGAGCTGCTGCATGTGCGGATCGAGGGTGGTGTGGATCTGGAGGCCGCCGATCATGAGCGCGGCGTGGCGCTCGGCGGCGGTGGTCCCCAGGAAGGCGTTGTATGCCGGGTTGGTGGACAGCTCCGTCACCACGTAGCGGCAGAAGTAGCCGGAGATGCCCGCCACGTCGCAGCCGGCGCGGATGGGCTGCTGGTTGGCGATCAGGGTCTCGATCGGGATCGCGTGCGCCTCGTCGTACTCGTCCTGGTCGATGTAGCCGCGCTGCAGCATCGCGTTCAGCACGAGCGTCTGGCGGTTCTTGGTGCCGTCCGGGTTGCGCAGCGGATCGAAGTTGTTGGGCGAGTTCGGGATGCCCGCGAGCATCGAGGCCTCGGCGATCGTGAGGGAGTCCGCGGAGTGGCCGAAGTACCGCTGCGAGGCGGCCTCCACGCCGTAGACGGAGGCACCGAACTGGGAGAGGTTCAGGTAGCCCTCCAGGATCTCGGCCTTGGTGTAGAGCTTCTCCAACTGGATCGCGTAGCGGGCCTCCTGGAGCTTACGGCCGTAGGACTGCGCGGTGGCCGCGTCATAGAGCTCCTTGGCTCCCGCCGGGTCCGTGAGCTCGAGCTGGCGGGCCTGCTCCACGAACACGTTCTTCACGTACTGCTGGGTGAGAGTGGAGGCACCTTCCGTGTCCCCGCCCTGCATGTTGTTGACCATGGCCCGCGCCATGCCCTCCACGTCCACACCGTTGTGCTCGTAGAAGCGCCAGTCCTCGATCGCCACGATGGCGTCCTGCAGGTTCTGGTCAATCCGGTCCAGGCCCACGTTGATGCGGTTCTGGGCCCAGAAGTTCGCCATGGGGGAGCCGTCCGCGTAGTAGATCGTGGACTTCTCGGAGGGCCGCGTGGGGTTCAGGTCCGAGGGCAGGTCATCGAACAGGCCCGTGGCGGAGTTGGTGGCGGATCCGGCAGCCGTGGCCAGTGGCACGGCGAGTCCGGCCAGCAGCACCCCACCCACGCCGGCGGCGAGGAAGAAGGCGAGCAGCATCGCGATCACCTGCGGGAAGCGCAGGACCCTGCTCGAACGCGTGACAGCCATGCCTCCAGAGTACGTTGCCCTGCCGACAGAATGAAGGAGCACCCCCACGAGTCAGTGGTCACAATCCGGCCTTAAGTCCCGCCTTTTCGGGGCCAATCCACTCTCAGCGCACTGGTCACACCTAAAACACGGCAATCGAGGAGGGCAAGTCGCCACGCGCATTGCTTTCCCCCCCAAAGTGTGACTAAAGTCAAAGAAAGCTCAAGCACGGAGGAGCCACATGAGTGTCAATGACGACCAGACGTGGGCTGCCCGGGCGGCATGTGCCAGCGCACCACCGGACGCACTGTTCGTCCGCGGTGCCGCCCAGAGGGAAGCTCGCGTCAGGTGTTTCGGTTGTCCCGTCCGCATGGAGTGCCTCGCAGACGCCCTCGAGTCAAAGACGACGTTCGGGGTGTGGGGCGGACTGACCGAACGCGAGCGCCGTGCACTGCTGCGCCAGTACCCCAACGTGGAGGACTGGGACACGTGGCTCGGCAGCGATGACATCACCGCCGTGGAGCTCCGCAGCCCGGTGGCGCCGCGCATCATCACGCGCCTGCGCCAGCGCCAGGCCTCGCTGCGCACCGGCTGAGGTCCGCCCTCTCCCGTAGC
>CAZTOM010000108.1:0-4360 GCA_964615555.1 uncultured Actinomycetaceae bacterium | reverse complement strand
CCCGTCCTCCTAGGATGGGCGCCATGACCAAGTGGGAATACGCGACCGTGCCTCTGCTCATCCATGCCACCAAGGCGATCCTCGACCAGTGGGGCTCGGACGGCTGGGAACTCGTCCAGGTGGTGCCGGGTCCCGAGGGCTCCTCGAACCTCGTGGCCTACATGAAGCGCGAGCTCGAGTCCTGATGGCACCCACCGCCACCGAGCGCCTCGCCGAGCTCGGCATCGAACTGCCACCCGTGGCCACGCCCGTGGCCGCCTACGTGCCCGCCCTGCGGCACGGGGACACCGTCACCACCTCCGGCCAGCTCCCCGTGGTGGACGGCACGCCCGTGGCCACCGGCATCGTGGGCGACGGCGTCACCCCCGAGCAGGCCCAGGATGCCGCCCGCACCGCCTGCCTCAACGCCCTCGCCGCCGCCGCGGACGCCGCCGGCGGACTCGATCGGATCGCACGCATCCTCAAGGTGGTGGTCTACGTGGCCTCCGCCCCGGGCTTCACCGGCCAGCCCGCCGTGGCCAACGGCGCCTCGGTGCTCCTCGGCGAGATCTTCGGCGAGGCCGGCACCCACGTCCGCTCCGCCGTCGGCGTGGCCGCCCTCCCCCTGGGCGTGCCGGTCGAGCTGGAACTGACCGTCGCCGTCGCCGAGTAGGACGTCAGGCGCGCCCCACGCCGGAACGCGCCACCCGCCCTCGCCGCGCACGACGCACGGCGCACCTCACGCCCGAACCCACCACCCGTCGTCGCCGGGAAGACCCCAACGGACGACGGCGCCGCCCGGGTTGCCCCGTGGCGGCGCCGTTCGTACGGGCCAGCGTGTGTCAGCGTGCGCGGCGGCGCAGGCGGTCCACGTCCAGGAGGTGGACGCCGCGGCCCTCGAGGCGGATCCAGCCGCGCGAGACGAACTCGGCGAGCGACTTGTTGACCGTCTCACGGGAGGCGCCCACGAGCTGGGCGAGCTCCTCCTGGGTGAGGTCGTGGGGCACGTGGACGGTGCCGTCGTCGGCGCCGGAGCCGAAGCGGTCCGCGAGGTCCAGGAGTGCCTTGGCCACGCGGCCGGGCACGTCCGAGAAGACCAGGTCCGCGAGCTGCACGTTGGTGCGGCGCAGGCGCTGGGCGAGGGCCTTGAGCATGTGCTTGGCGAGCTCCGGGCGCGAGTCGATGAACTCCATGACGGCCCGGTGGTCCAACTGCAGCATGGTGGTGGGGGCCACGGCGGTGGCGGTGGTGGAGCGGGGCCCCGGATCGAAGAGGGTGAGCTCACCGATCATCTCGCCCGGGCCGAGCACCGCGATCAGGTTCTCCCGGCCGTCCGGGGCGGTGTGGCCCAGCTTCACCTTGCCGTCCACGAGCAGGTAGAGGCGGTCGCCGTCATCGCCCTCGGAGAAGAGCTTCTCGCCCTTGCGGAAGGTGACCTCGGAGGTCATCGAGGCGAGCTGGTTCTGGTCCTCCTCGCTCAGGGCCTCGAACAGCGGCACTGTTGCGATCAGGTGTTCGTCCACGTTGCTCCCATCGATTGGATCGGCATACTCTCCCCCCATCTTGCCATTGACTGTGACCTAGGGCACGGCTTAGGTGGCGGTGTTGCGCGGCTTAGGCTGGGGGAGTGGCACGAGAGAGCAGGGCGGCGAAGTCCGCGCGGGCGGTGGAGATCAACGCGGGGCTCGCAGAGGAGTACCCGGACGCGCACTGCGAGCTGGACTTCCGCACCCCCTTCGAGCTGCTCGTGGCCACCGTGCTCTCCGCCCAGACCACCGACGCGGCCGTCAACCGGGTGACCCCCGCGCTGTTCGCGGCGTACGGCACGCCGGAGTTGCTCGCGGCCGCGAATGTGGCGGACGTGGAGTTCATCCTGCGCTCCATCGGGCTCTTCCGCTCCAAGGCGCGCAACATCGTGGCGCTCTCCGCCCGCCTCCTGGAGGAGTACGGGGGAGAGGTCCCCGGCCGGCTCGATGACCTGGTCACCCTGCCCGGCGTGGGCCGCAAGACCGCGAACGTGGTGCTCGGCAACGCCTTCGGGGTCCCCGGCATCACCGTGGACACCCATGTGGGGCGCCTCTCCCGCCGGATGGGCTTCACCCGGCTCACTGATCCCGTGAAGGTGGAGCACGAACTCGGCCGCCTGCTGCCGCCCGAGGAGTGGGTGATGTTCTGCCACCGGATGATCTTCCACGGCCGGCGCTGCTGCACCGCGCGGAAGCCCGAGTGCGGGCGCTGCCCCGTGGCGGACCTCTGCCCGCAGATCGGGGTGTAGGGGGCTACCGGCGGGCGCGGGGCTGAGCTGCGCGGCGGGCGCGGGCCGGACGTAGCGGGCTACGGGCGCTGCAGGAAGTCCAGCAGCACCTTCGCCAGGGCGTCCGGCGCCTCCTCCGGCACGTAGTGCCCGGCGCCCGGAACCACCGCGTGCTCCAGGTTCGGCGCCCACGTGGTGGACATCTGCCAGGCGCGGTCGTTGTACATCTTGTCCTCCGCGCCGCGTACGGCGAGGGCCGGCACCGTGATCTGGGAGTCGATCTTCTTCAGGTAGATCCGCATGTCGCTGCGGAAGGGGGAGGCCGTCTGCCAGCGGAGGATCTCCACGGCGCTGCGGGCCGCGAACGGGAGCTGGAGCACCTGGGTGTACAGGTCCGCCGCCTCGAGGGCCGCCTCCGTGTTGTGCGCCCAGCGTTCCACCAGGTTGCGCACCCCCTCGCCCGAGACCAGGGAACGCTCCATCACGCCCGGCAGCTTGCCCTCCGCGATGTACGGGTTCAGCCGCGAGGTCAGCAGCGTCTTGCGGTACGCGTGCGGGTGCGGCGTCCCCACCGCCACGATCGCGGAGGTCACCTCCGGCGCGTAGGACGGCATCGCCCACGCCACGTGCGCGCCCGCCCCGCGGCCCACGATCGCGGCGCTCTCGTAGCCAAGGGAGGAGATCACCCCCGCCACGTCGAACGTGAACTTGGGAGTGTTGATCTGCCGGTACGTCTTGTCCGAGGCCCCGAACCCGCGCAGGTCCATCGCCGCCACGCGCAGCCCACCGTCCGCAAGGTGCGGGATGACGCCGCGCCACTCCCACCAGAACATCGGGTACCCGTGCAGCAGCACCACCAGCGGAGCGCCGTCCTCGCCCGCCACGGTCACGTGGAAGCGCGCCCCGTTCGCCGCGATCCTGCGGTGCTCCCACGGGCCCGGCTGCATCACCACTGACGTATCGGCGACCATGCACCGAGGCTACCGGAGTCCCGTCGCTCCCGTCCGTCCGCCGCCCGACGGCGGCAGCCCGCCTTCCGTACGCAGCGCGAGTTGCGTCGTCGTACCGCCCGACGGCGGCAGCCCGCCTTCCGTACGCAGCGCGAGTTGCGTCGTCGTACCGCCCGACGGCGGCAGCCCGCCTTCCGTACGCAGCGCGAGTTGCGTCGTCGGGCAGGGAGGGCGGGGGCGGGGGTCAGGAGCCGGAGGAGAGGCCCTTCTGGATCATGTCCATGACGGAGGAGTCCGCGAGTGTGGTCACGTCCCCCACGGTGCGGTTCTCCGCCACGTCCTTCAGGAGGCGGCGCATGATCTTGCCCGAGCGGGTCTTGGGGAGCTCGGAGACGATCAGGAGGTCGCGCGGCTTTGCGATGGGGCCGATCTCGCGGGCCACGTGGTTGCGGAGCTCCGCCACCACGTCGGCGCCCTCGCCGGCCTCGTCCGCGCGTTCCACGGCCTCGGAGCGCAGGATCACGAACGCCACCACGGCCTGGCCGGTGGTGTCGTCCGAGGCGCCCACCACTGCGGCCTCGGCCACGTCCGGATGCGCCACGAGCGCGGACTCGATCTCCGTGGTGGACAGGCGGTGGCCGGAGACGTTCATGACGTCATCCACGCGGCCAAGCAACCAGATGTCCCCGTCCTCGTCCTTCTTGGCGCCGTCGCCGGCAAAGTAGGTGCCCGGGAAGCGCGCCCAGTAGGTGTCCTTGAAGCGCTGGTCATCGCCCCAGATGCCGCGCAGCATGGACGGCCACGGCTCGGTGACCACCAGGTAGCCGCCGGAGCCATTGGGCACGGGGGTGCCGAGATCATCCACCACGTCCGCGGAGACGCCGGGCAGGGCGCGCATGGCGGAGCCGGGCTTGGTGTGGGTCAGGCCGGGCAGCGGGCTGATCATGATGGCGCCGGTCTCGGTCTGCCACCACGTGTCCACGATCGGGCAACGGTCCTTCCCGATCACGCGCCGGTACCACATCCAGGCCTCGGGGTTGATGGGTTCACCCACCGAGCCGAGGAGGCGCAGGGAGTCCAGGTTGTGGGCGTTCGGGAACTCCTCGCCCCACTTCATGCAGGCGCGGATGGCGGTGGGGGCGGTGTAGAAGATGGTGACGCCGTACTTCTCCACGAT
>CAZTOM010000107.1:0-8045 GCA_964615555.1 uncultured Actinomycetaceae bacterium | reverse complement strand
GTAGGAGTTGATGTCCCCGCGGATGCGCGTGCGCCACTCCCGCAACCCGCGCAGGGTCTCCACGTACTCGTCGACGGCGGACCCTACGTTCCGTACCTTCTCCTCCAGCTCGCCCGTGGTCTGCTCCACTGGTTCGAACGCCGCGTAGAACTCCCGCATCTCAGCGGGGAGCCTCAGCTGGGCATCGATGGTCTTCCACTTCGTGGCCGCCCCATCGAGGTGGGTGATGGCCGAGGTGGCGCCGCGGCGGAGTGTCCCCCACGCCGAGCTGATCGTCTCCGGGTTCGGGATCGAGTCGATGTAGCTGGTGTTGAACGGCATCGCGGGTTACCTGCTCATTCCCTTGTCCACGTAGCCGCCCGCCACCCCGAGGTTCTGGGCGATCACCGAGGTGGCCTCTGCCGCCATCAGCACGTCGGCCTCCTCGAGGACCCGCACCACCTCGTGTCCGGCTCCCACGATGTTGTCGGTCCGCGTGAGCGCTGTGGAGATCGTGGAGTTGGCGGCGCGGAGCCAGGAGGACATGAGCGGCGTGGTCCGCGAGGCGCCCAGCGCCGCGCCCATAGGGTCGATCCCACCGCCGAACCGGGAGGCCGCCTGGGCCGCGTCGTCGGCCCGCGAGGAGACGCCCCGGATGATCTGGTGGGCTGCATCTGGATCGATCACGTACTCGGACACGGGACCTCCGCGGGGGCCGGTTCGGGCGTTGCTCGTTCACCGTAGGCGCGCCCCCCACGTGGTTCAAGGACATCCGCCCAGCCAGCAGTGCCGCCCTACCCCCCGCGCGACTCCGTCAGGTACGTCAGCACCGCCCGCACCCGGCGGTTGTCCTCCCCTGGGGGCAGGTCCAGCTTGGTGAACACGTTTGCCACGTGCTTCGAGACGGCGCCCGCGGAGAGGTAGAGCCTGTCCGAGATCTGCTGGTTGGAGAGCCCCTCGGCCATCAGTTGCAGCACCTCCAGCTCGCGCGGGGTCAGCGCGTCGAGGGCGGTGGTGCGGCCCTGGATCAGGTTGCTCGCCACCTCCGGGTCGATCACCACGCCGCCCGCCGCCACGATCCCCAGCGACCGCATGAAGTCCGCCACCCGCGCCACCCGGTCCTTCAGCAGGTAGCCGAGTCCGCCCGCGCTCGCTCCGTGCAGCGCCCCCGGCGCGTGCCCGAACAGCTCCGTGGCGTACGCCGGCGCCACGTACTGCGAGACCACCAGGATCCCGATCTCCGGATGCCGGGAGCGCAGTGCCGCCGCGGCCTTCAGCCCGTCATCCGTCATCGTGGGCGGCATCCGCACGTCGGTGAGCACCACGTCCGGCGCGTTCCCCTCCGCCACAGCCGCGTCCACCACCGCCTCCAGCTCCGGCGCGCTCGCGGCCTGCGCCACCACCTCGTGCCCCTGCCGCTCCAGCAGCCCCACGAGCCCCTCGCGCAGCAGCGCGGAATCGTCCGCCACAACCAGCTTCATCTCAGTTCGTCTCCTTGGATTCGTCTCCCGACGGCGGGCGGTTGCGTCGGTCCCGCGGGCGCACCTGCTGCCTCGCTTCTCCCGACGGCGGGTGGTTGCGTCTCTCCTGCGGGGCCACTCTGGGCGGAGGGGGCGCCCGGCGGAGAGGCGGGTACCACCACCCCGGGTTCGCCCGAGTGGAGGAGGAGGGGGATCCGGGCGCGCACCGTCGTCGGGCCGCCGGGAGGTGAGGACAGCTCGAGGGTGCCGCCGAACGCTGCCAGCCGCTCCCGCATCCCGGACAGCCCCCCGCCCTGCCGGATCGTGGCGCCACCGGGGCCGTCGTCGACCACGGCCACGTGCAGCGACTGGTCCGCCGCCAGAAGCACGGTGACGCGGGCGTGTGGGGCGTACTTCGCGGCGTTCGTGAGGGCCTCGGAGGTGAAGAAGTAGGCGGCGGCCACCACGCCCTCGGGCATCGCGGGCAGCGGGTGCGGGGTGCGGACGGTGATGCTGCCGCCGGCGCGGGCGGCCATGTCCCGCACGGCGGCCTCGAGGCCCTTGTCCGAGAGGACCTTCGGATGAATGCCGGAGACGGTGAGGCGGAGGGCCTTGAGGGCCTCGTCCGTGTCATCCTGGGCGGCGCCGATGAGGGACGCAGCGGCATCGAGGGCCCGGTAGGCGTCCTCTGCGGTGGTGGCGGTGCGGGCGTTCTCGATGAGGAGGGCCACCTCGCCCACCTTCATGGAGGAGGCAACCAGGTACTGCTGGGCGCCGTCGTGGAGGTCGCGCTCGATGCGGCGCCGCTCAATCTCAAACGCGCCCACGATCTCGCGGCGGGAGGTGGTGAGGTCCTGGAGGGTGTGCTGGAAGTTGGCGGGCTCCACGGGCTGGCTCGCGAACTTCTCCCGTTCGAGCCGTGCGAGGACCACGAAGGTGCCCACCACCACGCCGAGCCCAGCCACGAGCAGGACCGGGAGGATTGATCCCCCGCCCCACCTGGCCCCGGTCCCGATGATCAGCAGCGCGAACACGGACACACCCACCACGCCCGTGAGGAGCTGGAGGAGGAAGAGACCGCGCTGGCGGGCAGTGGCCCCCCTGCGGGGGACAGGGTTCTCGCGCAGGTCCATGCGCTCAACTGTAGGGTGCGGCGTGACCGATTCCGCCGATCCTGGCACTCCGGGGCCAAAGAGTGGAGCCAGCTCCACCACGGGTCGGAGGCTGGGGCCAGCGAACGATCCGGCGCGGACCGGTGGAATGGAGGCATGACCACGATGCACGAATCCTCCACGCCCTACCAGCAGGGTGCACCCCGCCCGCAGGGAACCCCCGTCCAGCAGGGCGCGCCGTACCATCAGGGCGTCTACCAGCAGGGCGTCTACCAGCAGGGCGTCTACCAGCAGGCCCCGTCCCAGCACACCCCGGCGGTCCAGCAGCGCGTCCCGTACCAGCAGGACCCGCTCGCGCAGCAGGGCACCCCGTTCGAGGCCGGCGTGCGCAGCCACCTCGTGGCGCGCAACATCTCCAAGAGCTACGGCGCGGTGCGGGCGCTCGTGGACGTGACCATCGAGATCCCGCCCGGGCAGTCCGTGGCGATCATGGGCCCCTCGGGTTCCGGGAAGACCACACTGCTGCACTGCCTCGCCGGCATCCTCGTCCCGGAGTACGGCACCGTGGAGCTGGGCGGGAACAGGGTCTCCACGCTCTCGGACAAGGAGCGCTCCAAGCTGCGCGCCCGCCGCTTCGGCTTCGTCTTCCAGGACGGCCAGCTCCTCCCGGAGCTCTCCGCCCGCGAGAACGTGGCGTTGCCACTCCTGATCGGCGGGACCCCGCGTGGCTCCGCCCTGCGTGAGGCCGAGATGTGGCTCGCGCGCCTCGGCCTGTCCGGCATGGAGAACCGCCGGCCTGGCGAGCTCTCCGGCGGCCAGGCGCAGCGCGTGGCGATCGCCCGCGCGCTCGTCCACCGCCCGGACGTGGTGTTCGCGGACGAGCCCACCGGGGCCCTCGACCAGGCCACGGGCCACGAGGTGATGCAGTTGCTCACCACCACCACCCAGATGTCCGGCGCCACGCTCGTGGTGGTCTCCCACGATCCGCAGGTGGCCGCCTGGTGCCAGCGCCTCGTGGAGATTCGCGACGCCGCCATCCACGACGACCGCATGATCTCCGGCGGCACCCTCGGGGGTGCCCGGTGAATACCGCCGTCTCACTCGCTCCCCGGCTTGCCATCACGCGGCTGAAGTCCCGCGACGGTGGCGCCGTCCTCGACGTGCTCGCCGTGCTCGCCTTCACCGTGTCCACCTGGCTCGCACTCACCGTGGCCGGGGGCACCTGGATGTTCCGCAACCGCGCCGCCGCCCACACCGCATCCGGTGAATGGGGAGCCATGAGCCAGGTGGCCGAGTTGGAGGTGCAGCTCGCCCTTGTGGCCTGCGGCCTGCTCGTGGTGCCGATCCTTGGACTCGGTGGTGCTGCTGCGCGGCTCGGTGCCCGGGGGCGCTCCCGCCGGCTCGCCTCGCTCCGGCTCCTCGGCATGACCGGCACCGACGTGGTGTCCATGAGCCTCGTGGAGACCCTCATCCAGGCTGCGGCGGGAATCGCGGCTGGCTCCGCCATCTACCTCGCCTCGCTCCCGGCGTGGCAGCTGGTCTCCTTCCAGGGCCGCAACATCGTGGCCGGAGAGATGCTGGTGCCGTGGTGGCTGGGCCTCGCCGTCGGAGCCACCGTGCTGGTGCTCGCCGGCCTCTCCACGGTCATCGGCCTGCAACGGGTGCGCATCTCCCCGTTGGGTGTCTCCCGCAACGAGACCCCCCGGAAGCTCCACATGTGGCGGCTGGGAGTCCTGGTGGTGGCGGCGATCGCGTTCTTCTTCGTGGTCCAGGCCATGGACCTGCGGGCCTCGCACCTCATGGGCTTCGTGATCGTGGGTGGCCTGCTCGCCGGCGTGGTGGGCGCCATTAACCTCGTGGGGCCGTTCGTGCTCCAGTTCGTGGCGCTGCCCTTTACCCGGACGGGTCGGGTTCCCCAACTCCTTGCGATGCGCCGGATCACGGACGACCCCCGCGCAGCCTGGCGCAACGTCTCCGCCGTGGCCCTCATCGCCCTGATCGCCGCATTCTTCTCCACGGTGCCGGACTTCATCACCGGCGGCCAGCCCTCTGCGGATCCCTGGGAGAACGCGGACTACGTGATGGGCTGCGACATCCGCACCGGCATCTTCATCACCCTGATCATCGGCCTGGTGCTGGTGGCGGTGCAGGTGCTGATCACGCAGGCCTCGGGCGTGTTCGATCGCGCCTCGGAGTCCGTGGCAATGGACCGCATGGGGATGCCGCGGAGCTACTTCTCCGCCACCCGGCGGGCGCAGGTGCTCATGCCGCTCGTGGTCACCCTCGTGATTGCCACCACCGCGGGTCTCATGCTGGCGCTCCCCTTCTTCATGAACCCCGGCCTCGCCGAACTTGGGATCGGACCCACCGCTGCCGGACTCGCCCAGCTCGGCGTGGTGGCCGGCATCGGGATCGTGCTCACGTTCCTTGCCGCAGAGGCGTGCCGACCGCTGCAGGCGCGGGTGCTCGGCGAACAGCGCCGCGAGAACGACTAACAGCATCCGCCTCGCCTGGCCCGTGGGATCTGGTCCCGCGGGGGAGGCAGCGGCGGACCGGAAACCCGGTGGGGTGGGCAGGAGGGAGCCCGCCCCGCCCTTCCGTGTCCCCGGCCGCCGCCTCCGAGGGATGGTTCCATCGAGCCCCTGCTGCCAGCTGCGGTTTCTCCCTGCCGAGCCCGCTACCTCCGGCGGCGCGACTCTTGGGCCCGGCGCCGGTAGTCCCGGATCACCTGCTCCACGGTGGCCGGCTTGTCCGGCAGCATCGCGCCGCCCCAGACCAGGTCCCACCCGCCAGAGAAGTCGCGGTTCTTCAGCCCCGGCGGCCTGCCCCCGAGCGTGTCCTCGAACCGCTTGCGGCTACGCAGGCGCACGCCCACAGCCCGCACCGGTCCGAACACGCCGCGCTGGTAGGCATCCCCGATGTCCTCGAGGTTGTCCCAGGCCACCAGGCCTCCGTCCCCGATCAGGATCCCGTCCTGCGTGAGGGTCAGCGGCGCCGCACCGGAGAGGGTGCGCCGCACGGTCACGGCGGCCACGATCACCACGATCGCCGCGGCCGAGAGCCAGAACGGTGCCATCTCGCCCTCCAGCAGGCCGATCACCACCGCTCCCACCGCGATGGCCACCGGAATCCAGACCATCCGCAGGGCATCGGTGAGGGAATGTCGAATCTCGAGGGGTTCCACCCGCCCATTCTTGCAGCGACCACCTCTCCCGTGTCCGCCCCGCGCCCGTCCGCCCGCGGCACCGGCTGCCGGGCGATAATGGACGCATGTCCGCCCGTCCTGCCGCGCCTGAGTTCGGTCACCCGTCGGCCCCCCACCAACCGCCTCCCCACGCACCGGCCCCCCACCCACCAGCCCCGCCCCGTCCTTCCCCCCGGAAGGCCCTCGCCCTGGCCCTCCGCGCCCGCGTGGCCGGCCCGGACGCCGCCAGCCGCGAGCAGCAGATCTGGGTAAAGCCGGGCCCGCGCTGGTTCACCCGCGAGGACCCGATCGCCCGCGTGAACGGTGACGGCTCCATGTACGTGGGCGGCATCCGCGCCCTCCTCCTGCAGTCCCTCCACCCGCTCGCAATGGCGGGCGTGGCCGGCCATTCCGGCTACAAGGACGATCCGTGGGGCCGCCTCCAGCGCACCGCCGACTACGTGGCCACCACCACCTACGCCACCATCCCGGACGCGGAGGCCATGATTGCCCGCGTGCGGGACATCCACACCCGCATTCGCGGCACCCTCCCGGACGGCCGCGCCTACGCCGCCTCCGATCCCCACCTGCTCACCTGGGTGCACTGCGCGGAGATCGACTCCTTCCTCACCGCCCACCAGGTCTACGGCGCCGCGCCCCTCTCGCCCCCCGAATGCGACACCTACGTGGAGCAGTCCGCCATCTCCGCGCGCCTCCTGGGCGTCACCAACCCGCCCACCACCTACCGCGGCCTCCAGCGGACCCTGTCCTCCTACGGCGGGGAACTCGAGTTCTCCGAGGCCACCGCGGACGTGATCGACCTCCTCCTCGAGAACCCGCCCCTCCCGAGCGCCGTCCAGCCCGGCTACCGCATGCTCGCCGAGGGCGCCGTGGCCATCCTCCCCGCCACTGCGCGCCGCCTCCTCGGCCTGCCCACCGGCCGCCTCGGGGACGCGCTCCGCCGCCGTCCCATGGGCCGCGTTGGCACCACCGCCGTGCGTTGGGCCCTCGGGCACGCCCGGGACAAGTGGGCCGACGACGCCGCCTGAGTTCCGCCGTCGGGCACGGTGACGTCACGCACCCCACGCGGACGGGGGCCGACGACGCCACCTGAGTTCCGCCGTCGGCCCCCGTGCGGCTGCTACATGGTGGCCATGCGGACGTTGGAGAGCTCGCTGCCGTAGTGCTCGCGGATGGCCATCTTGCGTTCGAGGTCCTCGATCACGGCGGGCGCGAAGTTGACGCCGTAGAGGGCCTCGCAGGAGCCCAGGCCGCCGGGGGAGAAGACGTTGACCTCCATGAGCTTGTCGCCCACGATGTCCAGACCCACCAGGAACATGCCGTCGGCCTGGAGCTTGGGCTTGACGATCTCCACCATCTCGAGCATCTCCTTGGTGACCTCGGTCTTGGCGGCCTTCCCACCGGCGGACATGTTGGAGCGGATGTCCTCCGTCTCGGAGCGGCGGCGGAACGCGGCGTACTCGCCGTCCACCTTGAGCGGCTCGCCGTTCATGACGAACATGCGGACGTCCCCGTTCTTGGCCTCCTCGAGGTACTCCTGGACCACGATGTAGCCGTCACGGGCGATGGCCTCCACGATCTGGGAGATGTTGGGTGCCTCGTCCTTGTTCACCATGAACACGCCGGAACCGCCGGAGCCCTGCAGGGGCTTCATGACGGCGCGGCCACCGAGCTCCTCCACGAACTTGCGGATCCGCTCCTCATCGCGCGAGATGACGGTGCGCGGGCGCACGGCCTCCGGGAAGTGCTGGAAGTACGCCTTGGAGAGGGCGCCGGCCAGGTGGACCGGATCGTTGACCACGAGCACGCCGGAGGCGGCGATCAGGTGGCCGAACGCGGCGCCGGCGGTGTTGGCCCAGGGGTGCTCGGTGGCGTCATCCGCGGGATCGGCGCGCATCATCACCACATCGAAGTTGGACAGGGTGACGATCTTCTCCGTGTCCGGCTTCTGCACGTCCTCCAGGTAGCGCTCCAGCGAGCGGTAGGTCTTGTCCGAGTTGGCGCCGCGGGCGCGGGCAGACAGGGAGCCGTCCACCTCGTACCCGAAGTCGCCGAGGCCCATCAGCCACACCTCGTGGCCGCGCTGCGAGGCGGCGAGTGCGAGGCGGGTGGTGGTGTAGGTGTGCTTCTCGGTCATCACGTCGTTGACCACGAAACCGATCTTCATGGGGTTCCTTTCGGGTGGGGGTCGGGGGGTGGGGGGTGGTGGGAGGGGTGGGGTGGGGGGGGGGTTGGCGCCGGGCGGTGGGTGCGGGGTTCGCTTGGGGGCCGGCTGCTCGCTCGGGGTGG
>CAZTOM010000106.1:3679-8086 GCA_964615555.1 uncultured Actinomycetaceae bacterium | reverse complement strand
CGGGCGGTAGGATTGCGCGTGTTGCCTCGGCGAGGGAAGTCGAACGGGCGGGGTCTTCCAGCCTGACGATCTCCGTGATCGACGCGGTGGGTCACGTCCGTGCGATGTCCCGCGCCGAGGGTGAATCCACCGAAAGAAGAGGAACATCCCATGGCTGCCAACAAGCTCAGCGTTGCCAAGCGGACCGAGTTCGGCAAGGGCGCTGCCCGCCGGGCCCGCCGTGACGGCCTCATCCCCGCCGTCCTCTACGGCCACGGCACGGACCCCGTGCACATCGCACTCCCCTCCCACGAGACCTTCCTGATCGTGCGTACCTCGCGTAACGCCGTCATCGAGCTGGACGTGGAGGGCGAGGAGCAGCTCGCGCTCGTGAAGGACGTGCAGATCGACCCGGTGGTCCGCCAGATCGAGCACCTCGACCTCATCATCGTCAAGCGCGGCGAGAAGGTCACCGTGAACGTCCCGGTCATCACCGAGGGCGAGACCGAGCCGGGCACCATCCACCAGGTGGAGATGATGGAGCTGTCCGTCCTCGCGCCGGCCATCTCGATCCCGGACTCGATCCTGGTGAACATCGACGGCCTCGACGACGGCGCGGTCATCCGCGTGGGGGACATCGAGCTGCCGGAGGACGTGACCACCGAGGTGGACCCGGAGGCCGCCGTGGTGATCGTCTCCATCCCGAAGATGGAGGAGGCGCCGGAGGGCGAGGACGCCGAGCTCGCCGAGGGCGAGGAGGCGCCGGAGGGCGAGGAGGGTGCCGAGGCGGGCGCCGAGGACGTCGAGTAGTCCGAGGGGCGAACCCGGGCCGAGCGGCCCGGACCACACCCGAAAAACTCCGTGGGGAGGGCGCGCACGTGCCCTCCCCTTGGGGTTTCTGGCACGATTGCGGAGGCGGGACGACGACGGAGCGACCGGTGCGTCGTCGGCGCACCCTGGAAGGAGCGGGAGTAGGCGTATGGGCGGGACGTGGCTGGTGATGGGCCTGGGCAACCCGGGCGACCGCTACGCACGTACCCGCCACAACGTGGGCCAGATGGTGGTGGACCTGCTCGCGCACCGCGCGAAGGTGCGCTTCCAGCGGCACCGCTCCCGGGCGCTCGTGGCCACGGCGCGCCTGGGCACCCTGCCGGGCGGGGCGCCCGGACCGCAGGTGATCCTCGCGAAGTCCACCGGGTACATGAACCTTTCCGGGGAGCCGCTCGGGGCGCTCGTGCGCGCCGAGGGCGTGGAGCTGGACCGCATCCTCGTGGTGCACGACGAGCTGGACCTGCCGCCGAACGAACTGCGGCTGAAGATTGGCGGCGGTGAGGGCGGGCACAACGGGCTGAAGTCGATCAGCCAGCACCTGGGGACCCGGGACTACGCCCGCCTGCGGATCGGGATCGGACGGCCCCCGGGGCAGATGGATCCCGCCGAGTACGTGCTGCGCGAATGGCGTGGCAAGGATGCCGAGGAGGCGCTGGTGACCGTGGTGGAGGCGGCGGATGTGGTGGAGTCCGTGCTGCTGCACGGCTTCGACCGCGCCCAGATGGAGTTGCACAGCCCATGAGCATGGGAGGCGGATTCGGTGGTGGCGGCGGGGGCGGCGGTTTCGCGTCCTCGTTCCGCAAGGACGCGTCGGTGACGGACCACCACATCGCGAAGGGGACCACCCGGCGGGTGGCAGGCTACGCGCGGCCCTACATCGGCCAGATCGTGGCGTTCCTGCTGATCAACGTGGTGAGCTCGCTACTGGTGGTGGCCACCCCGCTGCTGCTGCAGCGCATCATCGACGACGGCGTGGTCAACCAGGACGTGCGGCTCGTGATCATCCTCGCCTCGCTCGTGGCGGTGGTGGCGATCGTGGAGGCGGTGCTCGGGCTGGTGCAGCGCTGGTTCTCCTCCCGGATCGGTGAGGGGCTCATCTACAACCTGCGCACGGACGTGTTCGACCACGTGCAGCGCCAGTCCATCGCGTTCTTCACGCGGACCCAGACCGGGTCCCTGGTCACCCGCCTCAACACGGACGTGATCGGAGCGCAGCAGGCGTTCACCTCCACCCTGTCCGCGCTGGTCTCCAACGTGGTGACCCTGGCCGCGGTGCTCATCACCATGCTGGCGCTGTCCTGGCAGATCACCCTGATCTCGCTGGCCGTGGTGCCACTCATCCTGCTGCCAGCCCGGCGCGTGGGGCGGCGCCTGGCCGGCCTGCGGCGCGAGGCGATGGGCTACAACGCGGAGATGGGCTCCATGATGACGGAGCGCTTCAACGTAGCCGGTGCCCTGCTGGTCAAGCTCTTCGGCTCCCCCGAGCGGGAGCACTCCGAGTTTGCCTCGCGCGCGGAGGCGGTGCGCGGGATCGGCGTGAAGCAGGCCATGAGCAACCGGGTGTTCTTCACCGCGCTCGGGGCGATGGCCTCGATCGCCACGGCGCTCGTCTACGGCGTGGGCGGTGTGCTCGCGATCCGCGAGGCCCTCACGGTGGGGACGCTCGTGGCGTTCGCGGGACTGCTGGGCCGCCTCTACGGCCCGGTCACCGCGCTGTCCAACGTGCAGGTGGACGTGATGACGGCCCTCGTGTCCTTCGAGCGGGTCTTCGAGGTCCTGGACCTCGAGCCCATGGTCAAGGACGCCCCGGATGCACGCCTGCTGCCCGAGGGGCCCATCGGCGTCTCGCTGGATGACGTGACCTTCACCTACCCCAGTGGCGACGAGGTCTCCCTCCTCACCCTCGAGTCCCCCAAGAACGACCGCGAACCCAAGCTGGACCCGGCCCCGGATGCCCCGCTCGCCAAGGACGTCGGCCACTCCTCGATCCCGAAGGCCGTGCTGCGGGACGTCACGTTCGATGTGCCCGCCGGCCAGATGGTGGCCCTCGTGGGGCCCTCGGGCGCCGGCAAGTCCACCGTCACCTCGCTGGTCACCCGGCTCTACGATGCGAACGAGGGCACCGTCTCCGTGGGCGGCGTGGACGTGCGCCACCTCGCCGCGGAGTCGTTGCGCGGCGCGATCGGCGTGGTCACCCAGGACTCCCACCTCTTCCACGCCACCATCCGAGAGAACCTCGCCTACGCGCGGCCGGACGCCACCACCGAGCAGATGTGGTCCGCCCTGGACGACGCCCAGATCGGCACCTTCGTCCGCCGCCTCCCCGACGGGCTGGACACGATCGTGGGAGACCGCGGCCACCGCCTCTCCGGCGGGGAGAAGCAGCGCATCGCGATCGCGCGGGTGCTGCTGCGCGCGCCCCGGATCGTGATCCTGGACGAGGCGACCGCCCACCTGGACTCCGAGTCCGAGGCCGCCGTGCAGCGGGCGCTGGACACCGCGATGGAGGGGCGCACCTCCCTCGTGATCGCCCACCGCCTCTCCACGGTGCGCGCGGCGGACCGGATCGTGGTGCTGGAGCGCGGCGCTGTGGTGGAACAGGGGACGCACGCCGAGCTGCTCGCCACCGGCGGGTTGTACTCGGAGCTGCACCACACCCAGTTCGCGGAGTAGGGCGCTGCCTACGGCGCGGGTCCTGCGAGTCATACCGCTACTGCTGCGCTAGTCCTGCCGCGGGTGCCGCGCTAGTCCTGCCGTCGGCGCACGGCCTCACGCGGCCGCGAACAGCACGAGGCTGAGGGCCATCACGGCCATGCCGCCCACCATGCCGTAGATGGTCTGGTGCTTGTCCGTCTGGTAGCGCCAGGACCCGGGCAGGAGCTCGTCCAGGGCGAGGAACACCATCATCCCGGCCACCATTCCGTAGAAGATGCCGAAGAACTGGGGCGGGATCACGAACCCCACCATCAGCGCCGCGAACAGCCCGCCCAGCGGCTCGGTCAACCCGGAGAGGGTGGCCCACCAGAAGGCCTTCTGCTTGGAGCCGGTGGCGGCGTACACGGGGGCTGCCACCGCGATGCCTTCGGGAACGTTGTGGATCGCGATCGCGATCGCGAGGGTGAGGCCCACCTGGGGGTCCTGGTAGGTGGTGAAGAACGTGGCCATGCCCTCGGGGAAGTTGTGGAGCGCGAGCACAGCGGCGGTCAGCACGCCGGAGCGCATCACGTTGCGGGTGATGCGGGCATCCTCGAGGGTGATGTCCACCTCCGCGCCGGTCATCTCGCCCGGGTTGAGCGGCTCGGGGAGGAAGCGGTCGATCGCGAGCACGAGCCCGATCCCCACGAAGAAGGACACCCACACCACAGTGAACGAGCCGCGCTCGGTGGCGCCCGTGGACTGCATGTACTCGATGCCGAGGGGGATGATCTGCACGAGCGAGATCAGCACCATCGCCCCGGCCGCGAATGCGAGGGCCACCGCGAGCGAGGCCCGGCTCGGGTGGGGTCCGCGCAGCGCCAGCATCCCACCGAGGGAGGTGGCGAGGCCGGCCAGGAGCGAGACCACGAGTGCGAGGACCATTGATCGAAAACCCTATCG
>CAZTOM010000106.1:0-3579 GCA_964615555.1 uncultured Actinomycetaceae bacterium | reverse complement strand
GGCCGGCCAGGAGCGAGACCACGAGTGCGAGGACCATTGATCGAAAACCCTATCGTGCCCGAGAACCCAGAGCTGGCAGGCGATGGGAACAGAATGGTGGCTTCATCCCATGGAAGCCACGATCGACTCCGGGGAGCGGCTCCTGCTGCCAAAGGCGCTGCGAGACGCCCTGGGGCTGGTGCCCGGCTCGAAGGTGGATATTTCCCGCTACGGCATGGGCCTCCAGATCACCCCCGGTGGACGGACCGCCCGGGTGGAGAAGGGCAAGGACGGCCGAGCGGTCGCGCGCAGCGAAACCGAGGTCACGGACGAGCTGATGTTCGCCCTTATCGATTCGGTGCGTCGCTGAGCGTGCTGCTACTCGGTGAGCACCCCGATGCGGTGCACCGCGAGCTCGTCCGCCGCCCGGCCCGGGCCGCGGTGGATCGCGGAGTAGGAGTCGGTCGCGTCGCGGCCGCACATGCCGATGATGGTGGACCGGCCCCCGGGGTGGTCGGCCTCGTAGCCGGACATGTCGTACACCACCCCGGCCACCACGGTCCAGCAGTCCTCGGGTGCCGCGTGCGCCGCCACCTCCTCGAGCGAGTATTCGCCGTCGCTTGGCAGGACCAACGGCGGCGTGGTGGGAGTGCTCGGAGCCGCGTTCGGTGCGGCACACCCACCCGCCGCCAGGGCAAGGCCGGCGGCAAGGCCCACGAGACCACCACGAATGACCCACAACCTCCTGCTCGGCACACCATCTGGGACCATCTAGCCTCCCACGATCACGAGGGCCACACCTCGAGGAATCCCCGGAAGGGAGCGGATTCCCGCACCCGCCACCACTGCGCACGTACACTGGGCGCATGCGCAGGGCCGATGTCTGCACCGGAGGGTTGCTCCTTGCCCTCGCCCTCGCGCTCGCCTCCTGCAGCCCCTCCGTCCCCGCGTCCTCCCCCTCCCCGACGGCGGAGCCCACCCCGGTCCCGAGCCCCACCTCGGACCCCGCACCAGTCACGCCGCCGCCCACTCCGGAGCCGGTCCCCACCATGGTGGAGGAGGACCTCGGCCAGGTGAGCGCCTCCTTCGACGGCGAGGAACTGGACATGACCGGCGCCGTGGTCCACTGCGAGATCGAGCTCCCACGCGTGGTGATCACGGTCACGCAGGCCTCCGCCCCCGGCAGCTTCTGGACCACGCTGTGGTCCACGGACCTCGGCGTGGACGTCCTGGACCTGGGCATCGGCTACGGGACCACCGAGACCCCGGAGAGGGCACGGATCTGGCGGAAGGACGGCGCCGAGACCCCCATGAGCGCCACCCGGGACGGGGAGACCTACCACCTCAGCGGCGCCACATCCCAGCGCTGGGTGGACGAGGCCGGGGAGCACCTGGACACCTGGCCGGTGGAGATGACCCTCACCTGCCCGGCCTCCTGATTCGGACGTAGACTTCGTGGCGGTGCGTGCCGCCTGCCGGCCCGCCCGCCCACCCCGTCTCCTCCCGGATCCGGGGTTTGTGTGTTGTCCACCCAAAGGAACTGAGTGAAGCTCACCGGCCTCCTGCCGCTCCTCACCGCCGATCCCGGATTCGCCGCCGCCCTCGAGCGGGTGCCGGACCGCGGGATCCTCAATATCACCGCCTCTGCCGGGGTGCGCCCCGCCCTCATCGCGGCAGCGAGTGAGCACCGGCCCATCGTCGTGGTGACGGCTGCCGGACGTGACGCGGAACAGACGGCCGGCGCGGTCCGCACGTACCTGGACGGGGACCCGCATGCGGTGGCGATCTTCCCGGCGTGGGAGACGCTCCCGCACGAGCGGCTCTCCCCGCGGCCGGACACGGTGGCCACGCGGCTCGCGGTGCTGCGGCGGCTCGCGCACCCGGACCCCTCGGATCCGCGCACGGCGGCGCCGCGCGTTGTGGTGGTGCCGGTGCGGGCCCTGCTGCAGCCGATCGCGCGCGGGCTCGGGGACCTGGTGCCCGTGGCGGTGCGCGTGGGGGAGAGCGCGGACATGGAGGAGCTCGCGGACGCGCTTGCGGCGGCGGCGTACACGCGGGTGGACATGGTGGAGCGTCGCGGGGAGTTCGCGGTGCGCGGCGGGCTGCTGGACGTGTTCCCGCCCACGGACCCGTTCCCCTCCCGCATCGAGTTCTTCGGGGACGAGGTGGAGGAGATCCGCACGTTCTCCATCGCGGACCAGCGCTCCCTGGAGCAGGTGGAGCGGGTGTGGGCGCCGCCCGCGCGCGAGCTGCTGCTCACGGACGGTGTGCGCGAGCGGGCCCGCGCCCTCCAGCCCCAGCTCCCCGGCGCAGCCGACATGCTGGAGCGCGTCTCCGAGGGCATCGCCGTGGAGGGAATGGAGGCCCTCACGCCGGCGCTCGTGGAGGGCATGGAGTCCGTCCTGGACCTGGTGCCGTCCGATGCGTTGGTGGTGCTCGCAGACCCGGAGCGGATCCGCCGGCGTGCCGAGGACCTGAACGCCACCACCCAGGAGTTCCTGGCCGCCGCGTGGACCAGCGCGGCCGCGGGCGGGAAGATCCCGGTCTCCCTGGGGGAGGCCTCGTGTGCCGAGCTGGCGGAGGCCCGCGCGGTGGCCCTCACCCGCGGGCTCGGCTGGTGGCAGCTCTCCGTGCTGCCGCAGGACGCGGAGTTGGAGCAGTTCGCGGCACCGGCAGCCGGCGAGCCGGCCACGGCGGCGGCCGATGCGGCACCCGCGTCCAGCGCACCGGCCGATGCGGCACCCGCGTCCAGCGCACCGGCAGCCGGCGAGCCGTCCACTACGGCGGGCGCGCACACCCTCGTGGTGGGCGCCCGGGACGTGCGCGCCTACCGCGGCAACGTGGAGGGCGCGCTCGCGGACATCCGGAACCTCACCCGCGAGGGCTGGCGCCTGGTCCTCACCACCGAGGGCCCCGGGCCCGGCCGCCGCATGGCGGAGCAGCTCGGCTCCGTGGACGTACCCGCCCGCGTGGCGGAGTCCGTGGACGGCCCACCCGATCCGGGCGTGGTCCATGTGACCACGGCGTCGGCCGGGCCGGGGTTCGTGGCCCCCTCCCTGCAGCTCGCCGTGGTCACCGAGGCGGACCTCACGGGCCGCGCGGGCACCTCCACGCGGGACATGCGCAAGATGCCCGCCCGGCGGCGCAACGTGGTGGACCCGCTCGCACTCAAGCCCGGGGACCATGTGGTCCACGAGCAGCACGGAGTGGGGAGGTTCGTGGAGCTGGTGCAGCGCACCATGGGCCGCGGTCCGGACGCCACCACGCGGGAGTACATGGTGATCGAGTACGCCGCCTCCAAGCGCGGGCAGGCGGGGGACCGGTTGTTCGTGCCCACGGACTCGCTCGATCAGGTCACCCGCTACTCCGGCGGCGAGGACCCGCCCCTCAACCGCATGGGCGGCAGCGACTGGGCCAAGACCAAGTCCCGCGCCCGCCGGGCGGTGCGCGAGATCGCGGCCGAGCTCATCCGGCTCTACGCCGCCCGCACCGCCACCGCCGGCCACCAGTACGGTCCGGACACCCCCTGGCAGCGCGAGCTCGTGGACGCCTTCCCGGACACGGAGACCCCGGACCTGCTCGTCACCATTGTCGAGGTGA
>CAZTOM010000105.1:5353-8141 GCA_964615555.1 uncultured Actinomycetaceae bacterium | reverse complement strand
GACCGCTCCGAGACCCCGTGGGGCGACACCCGCCCGGACTACGGCCGCGAGGAGGTGCGCCGCTTCATCCGGGACAACGCGCTCATGTGGATGCGGGACTACCACGTGGACGGGCTGCGCCTGGACATGGTGCCCCACATGTACTCCCACCAGGGCAACTACCTCAAGGAGGGGTGGTCGCTCATGCGGTGGATCAACGAGTCCGTCCGTGAGGAGTTCCCCGGCCGCATCATGATCGCGGAGGACCTCCACAAGAACCCCCTGATCACCGAGGAGGACGAGGACGGCGCCGGCTTCCACGCCCAGTGGGACGCCGCGTTCGTGCACCCGGTGCGCTCCCAGCTCATCACCCCGGATGACACCCACCGTTCCATCTCCACGATCGCGGACGCGATCGCCCACCACTACGGGGACCCGATGGAGCGGGTCATCTACACCGAGTCCCATGACGAGGTGGCGAACGGGCGCGCCCGCATGCCCCAGGAGGTCGAGCCGGACAACGCCACCGGGTGGCCCTCGCAGAAGCGCTCCACCATCGGAGCCGCGCTCGTGATGACCTCCCCGGGCATCCCGATGATGTTCCAGGGCCAGGAGTTCCTCGAGGGCGGCTGGTTCCGAGACGACGTCCCGCTGGACTGGAAGCGCACCGCGGACTTCTCCGGGATCGCCCGCCTGTACGCGGACCTGATCGACCTGCGCCTCAACCGCGGCGGAGTCACGCGCGGCCTCACCGGCCGTGGGCTCACCATCCACCACGTGGACGAGGGGGACAACCTCCTCGTGTTCCACCGCTGGCTGGACCACGGCCCCGGGGACGATGTGGTGGTGGTGGTCAACCTCTCCGCCGAGCCCGTGGAGTACCGCCGGATCGGGCTGCCGAGCGGCGGATTGTGGAAGCTGCGCTTCAACTCGGATGCGACCCTCTACAGCTCGCTGTTCGGGGACTTCGAGTCCTTCGACCTGGAGGCCTACGAGGAGGACGTGGACGGCATGGAGTGGCACGGAAACGTCTCCGTGGCGCCCTATTCTGTGCTGGTCTACTCCCAGGACGCCTGAGATCCCCGAAGGAGCGCGCCATGTGGACGGACGAGGCCGAGCTCCTTGCAGACGTCTCGGCCGGAGACTGGCTCCGTGAGCTCCTCACCGGGTTTGGCGGCGATCGCGCCGGGAACGTGGTCCCGGCCGCCTTCGACGCCTACGCCCGGGTCCTCCACCCCGTCACCGCCTACGGCGAGGACGGGTCCGCCACCCCCCACACGTGGGCTTCCGTGGCGGAGCGCACCGGTCGCACCCTGCACCCCGGCGCGCAGTGGCACCGCCTCATCGGGGCGAGCGACCCGCATGAGACCACCACGGCGGAATGGCCGGGCGGTGACGGCCCCGATCAGGGAAACCTCGCGCTCGAACCACTCCTCGCGCTGCGCGACTGCCTGCTGCCCTTCACCTCCACCCCGGGTGAGGCCTACTTCGGCGTGTGGGAGGGCTGGGGCCAGCTCTCCGGCGGGACCTCCTTCGTGCTCCTCTCCGACAGCGAGGGGGACCCTCCCCGCGCCCTCACCCCGCCCCTGACCAGGGCGGAGCGCGCACGGGAGAAGCTCGAGCTCCCCGGCCGCGCCT
The DNA here is from genome assembly GCA_964615555.1 of uncultured Actinomycetaceae bacterium. GTDB lineage: Bacteria > Actinomycetota > Actinomycetes > Actinomycetales > Actinomycetaceae > JAAZBW01. The sequence continues at coordinate 6,524 of CAZTOM010000105.1, read as the reverse complement.
ACCACCTGCTGCGCGGCCCCCTCACCGCCCTGGCGGCCGTGGCCACCCTGGAGCAGTTCCACGATCCTTCCAGTAGCCATTCCTGGACCACCCACCAGTCCCCCAGCCTGTGGTGGCCCGCCGACCGTGCCTGGTGCGTTGCCACCGAGATCGACTTCGACTCCACGCTGGTGGGCGGATCGGCCGCCGCCATCGACGCGATCCTCGCCGCGCCCGGGCTTGAGGCCCTCCGCATCGGGATCGAGCAGGACCTCACGTGGGACGCAGACTCCATCAACCGCCCCGCCCTCTGAGCCCCACCGCAGGTGCCGCCCACGAGCCCGGGTTCCGTGCGCCCACGGGCGCGGGTCCCAGCCCAGCAGCCCGCGTCTCAGCCCAGCAGCCCGTGCCGGCGCGCCTCCGCCACTGCGCCGGTGCGTGAGGTCACGCCCAGCTTCGAAAACGCGTGCACCAGGTGCGTCTTCACGGTGCTCTCCGAGATGAACACCGAGCGAGCGATCTCCTTGTTGCTCAGCCCCTCCGCCACAAGGCGCAGCACGTCCAGCTCCCGCTCGGAGAGCTGCGGCACGCCGGCGGTCATCTGCTGGATTGCGCGGCCCTCCAGCTCACGGGAGAGCACCAGCCGTCCGGCGGCCGCGTCCCGAATCCCCTGGATGATCTCCTCCGGTTCCGCGTCCTTCAGCAGGTAGCCGGACGCCCCCGCGAGCACGGCGCGCGCGATGTCCGAGTCGTTGTCGAACGTGGTGAGGATGAGTACCGCCGGCCCGCCCCTGCCCGAGCGGCGCACCTCGCGCGTCACACCCACACCGTCGATTCCCTCGCCGAGCCGCAGGTCGCACAGCACCACGTCGGGCTGCACCTCCCCCACCAACCCGAGCGCCTCGCCACCGGAGGACGCGGTGCCAACCACGGCCACGTCGTCGGCCCCGGACAGGAGCGCCACCAGCCCGGAGCGCACCACCGGATGGTCGTCCACCACGAGCACCCGGATTGCCCCGGCCCTGCTCACGTGCCATCCTCCGCCACGCGCAGCGGGAGGGTGAGGGAGACGGCGGTGCCCTCGCCGGGCTCGGACTCCACCTCGAGGCTGCCCCCGAGCAGGACGAGCCGCTCCCGCAGCGCCGTCAGGCCGTAGCCGCCCCCGGCTCCGCGTACGCCACCAGCACCAGGC